>JAGYNS010000099.1 GCA_018399655.1 Campylobacterales bacterium | reverse complement strand
AGAAGATATAGGAACTATTAAAGAATATTCATGACTTTTTAGAGCATAAGCGTCTACAAATATAACCTCTTCTACCTCTAAAAGATCTAAGCACAGCTCAGGGGTAAGCTGAAAAACCTCGATCAGTTTTGTATCTTTTAGCTCATAGTTTTGAAGTTGCTGGATCACTTCAACTCCAAAACCATCTTCCCCTCGCAAACTATTTCCATACCCAATAATAGCTCTCAAAGGCTACCCTCTTTTAATGATATCCACCACATTTTTGTGATGATCTCTAATTTCTATATTTGAAGAGACGACACCTAAAGCGTGGGTTGAGCAGCTCAAACATGGATCAAAACATCGTATCACCCCTTCTACTCTATTTAAAGCTCCATCGGTGATATTATTCCCATCTACAAAAGCTTGGGCTACTTGTTTGACCCCTGCGTTCATAGCAAGATTGTTATTCCCCGTAGCAATAATAAGATTTACCCCTGTGATCACACCATCGTTGGTTACTTCATAGTCATGAAATAGTGTCCCTCTTGGAGCCTCAGAGCATCCAACACCTCTATTTCTATTGATCGAGGCGTGTGAACGGATATTTTCGTTCATCGTTTTTTCATCTTTTAAAAGCTCTTCAATTCGCTCAATCCCATAGATAATCTCAATGATTCGTGCATAGTGGTAGTAAAATGAATTGAGCACTGGTTTTCCATTGTTTAAATTTTTAAAGTGATCAAACTCTTTATCAGCCTCAGGGGTTCCACATCGATTGATCACATTGAGTCGTGCAAGTGGTCCCACTCGATATATCCCCTCAGGGTATCCCATAGGTTTATAATATGGAGATTTTAAAAAGCTATCTTTCTCAACTGCTTCTCCTATATACTCTTTATAAAATGTTGGATCGATCCCATTTTCAATGATATTACCATCGCTATCTACAAATCGTAAAAATCCATCATAATGTTCTAGATTTCCTTGCTTGTTTACTAGTCCCATAAAAAGTGTTGGAAAATTTCCAAAAGAATCGATCTCTTTTTGAAATTTATTCATATTGTTTTTAAAATACTTCAATGTTTTCAGTGCTATATCCATAGCATATGGGATTTGAGAAAGGATTGTTTCCCTTTGCTCTTGGCTTATTTCGTGACTCACTCCCCCAGGGACTACCCATGTAGGGTGAATTCTTTTTCCACCGAGTGTTTCAATGATCTTTTGCCCAAAAGCTCGAAGCCCTATTCCATCTTTTGCCATATCGGGATGGGTTTGCATCAGTTTAAAGATATTTCTATCCTCTTTTTTTGCATCAAACCCATAAACAAAATCGGGACTACTCAAGTGATAAAAATTCAGAGCATGGGACTGGATGATTTGAGCTAGATTAATGATTCGTCTTAAGTTTCTTGCAGCTTTTGGTGGTCGTACTGCCATAAGGTTGTCGCACGCTTTTGTTGAAGAGATCACATGGCTTACTGGGCATATTCCACAAGTCCTTGCTGTCAAAGCTGGCATCTCTGTATAAGGTCGCCCCTCACACATCTTTTCAAATCCTCTATATTGAGTTACATGGATCCTTGCATCATCTACTTTTCCACTCTCATTGAGATCAATTGTGATCTTTGCATGTCCTTCTATTCGTGTTACTGGGTCTATTACTATTTTTTTTGCTTCCATATTACTTACCAAACCTTGTCAATGAACTTATATCTACTTCTTTTTCCTCTAAAATACCTTTTAAAACTGTATATATAGCATCTGCTGGAGTTGGGCACCCTGGCACAAAAAAATCTATATCAACTGCTTCATTTAAAGGGATCACTTTATCAAGTAGCTTTGGGACTATCTCATCTGGGTACTGCCCTTTATTGATATCAGCTAGATCAAAATATCCTTTTTCCAAAACAGCATCCGTTCCTACTAAGTTTTTCATAGCTGAGACATTTCCTGTAATCGCACAATCTCCCAAAGCCAATATTTTTTTAGAGTTTTGTCGAATCTTTTTAATGATCCTTAGGTCATGATCACTACTCACTGCACCTTCTACTATAAAAAGATCCACATCATTTGGTATCTCTTTCATATCTACATAAGGGCTGTAGACCACATCTATATATTGAGCTAGTTCTACAAGTCTTTCATCCATATCCAAAAATGACATATGGCACCCAGAGCATCCATCAAGCCATATAGTTCCTACTTTTGCTTTACTCATCTGTTCTTCCTTGTTTGAATAAGATTTGAAATAATATTTTTCTTTTTCACCATCTCTGTCGCACTTACCCCTTTTTCAAAAAGAGCTCCTGTAGGGCATACATGGACACACTTTCCACAGCTTGTACAGCTTTCACTATCTACCCATGGCTCATCCATATCATGAATGATTTTTGCATCAATTCCTCGACCAAAGATATCAAGTGCATGTGCTCCTTCCACTTCATCACACACCCTTACACATCGTGTACATAGTATACATCTATTTGGATCATAGATGTAGTCTTTGTGAGAAGCATCTATATCAAAACTTTTATGAATATATGGTACTTGGCTATGCTCCAACCCTAGCTCTATAGCTTGATTTTGCAGTTCACAGTTCCCATTGGATACACATACAGCACAAGTGTGTGTTCTCTCTGCAAATATCATAGATAGTATCATCTTTCGATGAGCTTCTACCTTAGGGGAGTTGGTCACTACCTCCATCCCCTCTTTTATCTTTGCAGTGCATGCTGGGATCAATTTATTTGAGCCTTTTACCTCAATGAGACACATTCTACAAGCTCCAACACATGAAAGCCCTTCAAGATAACATAATGTTGGGATCTTTACCCCATGCTCATTGGCAACTTCTAGTACCGTATTATCTGATCTTCCTGTGACATCATTGTCATCAATTTTAAAAGTTTTGACCCTTACTTTACTTTTAATCATCTTTTATCCCCTGCTTATACTCATCTTCAAAATATTTTATTGTACTTAATACTGGATTTGGTGCTGTTTGCCCAAGACCACACAAGCTTCCCTCTTGAACCACTTCACACATATTTTTTAAAAGCTCAAAGTCACTTTTTGAAGCTTCTTTTTTGATAAATTTATCTAGTAGATCATTTAGCTCTGTGGTTCCCACTCGACATGGGACACATTTTCCACAACTTTCACTTTTACAAAAGTCCATAAAAAATCGTGCTACCTCTACCATATTTGAGTTTTCATCCATCACGATCAATCCACCACTTCCCATGATAGATCCAATCGCTTTTAAACTATCATAATCAACTGCCGTATCTAGTAACTCTTCAGGGATACATCCTCCACTAGGACCCCCTGTTTGGATCGCTTTAAGCTTACTTCCCTCAGGCAATCCACCACCAACACTATAGATAAGATCACGCAAGCTAATCCCCATAGGAACTTCTACAAGCCCAGTATTTTGTATATGCCCTGTCAAAGCAAATACTTTCGTCCCAGCTGATTTTTCAGTCCCAATTGCTTTATACCACTCACCACCATTTCGGATAATTGGAGCGATATTAGCAAATGTTTCAACATTGTTTAAAACAGTAGGCTCACCCCAAAGACCATAGTCACTCAAGTGTGGTGGCTTTTGCCTAGGGTTTCCGCGATTCCCTTCTATTGAAGTAACAAGTGCGGTTGCTTCTCCACATACAAATGCACCTCCACCTAGTCTTACTTCAAGATCAAAACTAAAACTTGTATTGGCTATTTGTGTTCCTAGTATTCCATGTTTTCTTGCTTGTTTTATCGCTTTATTTAATTTCTCAACTGCGGTTGGGTACTCAGCTCGTACATAGATATAGCCTTGATTTGCACCACATGCAAAACCTGCTAATGCCATCCCTTCTATTATTTTATGAGGATCAGCTTCCATCACTGCTCTATCCATAAAAGCCCCTGGGTCTCCCTCATCTCCATTACAGATAATATATTTTTGATCAGACTCCACTTTGGCTACAGTTTCCCATTTTAGTCCTGTAGGGTATCCACCACCCCCACGACCTCGAAGTCCTGATGTTTTTACCTCTTCTATCACTTCATTGGCAGTCATATCTTCCAAAGCTGTAAAAAGTGCTAAGTATCCATCATGAGCGATATAATCTTCTATATCATTTGGATCAATAACCCCTGCATTTTCAAGGACGATCTTTGTTTGTTGAGTGAAAAATGCCCCTTGCATATCAAGTTTTTTCTCACTCAAAATTGAATCATCCTCAATAAGCTCTTGCAACTTTTCCATATCATCATACTCTACACCACCATAGATGATCTCTTCTTGTTTTGAAGTATGATATTTTGAAACCATAATAGCTGCAGAACACAATCCATTGCACCCTACCCCTTTTACTTTACATTTTTTCTTTTTTTGCTCATCTTTTTTTACCTCTTTGGCAAGGTCTTTTGCTAACGCTTCAGAACCTAATGCTGCACAACTACTTCCAATACACACTCGCAACTCATCTTTACAACTCTCTTCATTGCATCTTTTTTTATTGGCTAACTCTTGTAGCTCTTCAAGTGAACTTATCATGATATCAACTCCTCAACCTCTTGTAGTGATTGTTCTAAACTTAAATTTCCAACCGATTTATTATCATATATCGCAATTGGAGCTAATGAACACGACCCAACACAGCGAGCAGTAAGCAGTGAAAGAAGTGAATCTTTTGTAGTCTCCCCTGCTTTGACCCCAAAACGCTCCTCAAGTGAAGCCAATATCTTATCAGCCCCTTTGATATAACACGCAGTTCCCATACATACCACCGTTGTGTGTTTCCCTTTTGGTTTAAGGCGAAAAAAGTGGTAAAAAGTAGCCACCCCATACACTTTTGAAAAAGGCAACTTCAACCTTCTAGCAATAAACTTCAATACCTCATTTTCCAAATACCCAAAAGTCTCTTGAGCTGTATGAAGTGTTTCAATCAAAGCACTTCTATCATACCCTAACTTTTTCATCGTTTTTTCTACCATCTTGTAGCGATCATCTGTTTGTTGTGTCATTTACCTACTCCTTTTTAAACTTTCAATATCTTTCCAGTGATTGTTTGGTTCATTTTTTCGTACTCCTATGTTTGGTTTTTTCTCACTTTGCCATAAAGCTTCCTCTGGTTTTGGACATGCTCTTACACACTCCCCACAATAGATACACAAATGTTCATTATACTCATATTGAAGTCCTTTTTTATTTTTTGGATTGTCACTAGGGTTTGAAGTAGGAACAAACAGTATAGCCCCAGGGGGACACACCTTTTCACACTTCAAACAATAGATACAATGCTCCTCACCATACTCAATCAACCCACGATACCCACTAGGCTTATCGATAGGATCTTTTGGATATGAGATAGTTTGAGGCTTTTTAAAAAGATTGCTAAAAGCCTTTTTCATACTAGTTATCATAAAATCTCCAAATTTAAAATTCAATAATGAAAAATATAGTGCTAGTACAAGGCAGAGGTTTGAAGCTTTACTCCCCGTAAAGCGAAAAACTCTAACGCAGTAATAGTGCCATAGTTTTCATTATTTTCCTTATTTTGCTGTGCAGCTCATGCAAGGATCAAATGAGGCAAGGATACTAGGTG
>JAGYNS010000098.1 GCA_018399655.1 Campylobacterales bacterium | reverse complement strand
GTGGGCCTTCAAAAACTGCCGATATAGAGCAATCACTGGTTTTAGGAGCACATGGAGCTATGGGGTTATATATATTTTTAGAAAATTAAAAGCCACCTAAAGTTACAATACACAAAATTCTAAAAGGAAATAATCAATGAAAGATTTATGTGAAAAAGTTTTACAGTATAGACACTCGTGTAAGCAGTTTGATGAGAACAACAAAATACCTAAAGAAAATTTAGATTTTATTTTAGATGCTGGACGAAGATCAGCTTCTTCATTTGGGATGGAGCCTTGGAAGTTTTTAGTGGTACAAGATCAAAACTTAAAGCAGAAAATTCGACCTTTTTGTTGGGATCAGCCACAGATCACTACTTGTAGCGATCTTGTGATCATTTTAGCAAAAATTGAAGAGCTTAAACCCAAAGGGGACTATGTCAAGAAAATGTTTTCAAGACGACCAATCTCGCAAGAGAGAATCGATGCCTATATAGAACTCTATGGCAACCACTTAAAAGATACTATGAGCAGCGATGAAAATATCTACTGCTGGAGTGCAAGACAGTGCTATATAGCTTTATCAAATATGATGAATGCAGCTGCTGCGGTTGGGGTTGATTCGTGTGCTATTGAGGGTTTTGAGAAAGAAAATGTTGAAAAAGTTCTCAAACTTGACACCTCTAAGTACCAACTTGCTGTGATGCTTCCACTTGGATATAGAGTCAAAGAGCAACCAACACAAGTAAGAAGAGATTTTGATGATGTGGTAGAGTTTATTTAAACTCTACTCTTTACCCTATAAACCATACTAAAAATGGTACGGTCACAAAGCTTAGTATCATCCCAACTCCTAAACTTCCTAGTCCCAAATCTTTGTCAAGCCCTGCTCGCACAGCTAGTACAGTTCCTAATACCATTGGTGGCATTGCTGCTTCTATCACTGCTACTTTGACACTGAGATCAACTTCAAAAATCATCGTTGCTAAAAAATAAACACTTAAAGGGACAAGAATAAGCTTAATAAGAAGTGTAAGAGCTATATCTCTTTTTTTTGAGTGGATAAAGCCTAAAGAAAACTTCATCCCAACAGCAAATATCACAAGGGGAAGTAAAGCTTTTGAGATGATTTGAAAAAAATCTACCACAATGTTTGGTAAAACAAATAGTTTAGAGATGATAGCTATAACAAAAGCTACTGTTGGTGGGAAAGTGACTATTGAGATAATCACTTGTTTAAAAGAGACTTTTTGCTCCTCATGAGCTATAGAGATAATAATAGGGGCAAAAATAGAGATCAGTATCATCGTAGCTATTTGATCATAAAAAATAGCTAGACTTAAAGCATCTTCTCCATAGTAGGTTTGGACAAAAGCAAACCCCAAAAATGAGGTATTTCCAAAAGCTACACTAATAGCGATCATCGCTGCACTATTTTTATTAATAGAAAATATTTTTGTAACAATAAGGGTAAAAACTATCCCAAAAGTAAAAGCACAAATTCCCAAAAAAGAGACTTTTAAAATAGAGGCATCAAACTCTAAAAAGTGGATTTTATAGATGATAAAAACTGGAAATACAAAATACACTGCAAAATCAACCAGTGCATCTGAGATATCCCCTCGAAATCTTTTAAAAATATAACCACTTAAGAAAATAGCCAGTATAGGCAAAACTTGGAGCATGAATGACCTTTGATAATTTTTTGGCTATTATAACTTATTTCAAATGAAACTTGTAGCCAAAATCTACTAAAGTCTCGACACACTCTTTGGGGATTTTTTTACGAAGTCGCATCACTAGTGTTCGAAGGCTATCTGTTGTGTTTATCTCCCCTTGCCAAACATAATCACTAATTTGTTCATAGCTTAGTTTTTTATTTGGATTTGTCAGGAAAAAATGCAAAAGCAAGGTCTCTTTTTTTGTTAATTTTACTTGCTCACTTTGAAAAAACAGTTCTCGTAAAGAAAGGTCATAGGTATATTTCTCATCCAAAGAGATAGTTTTTTTATCCAGCTGACAAAGCTTCTCTATTTTCATCTCTAACTCATCTATATAAAAAGGCTTTTTTAAATAATCATCACATCCACTCCCATAGGCATCTTTTATAGTCTCAAGATCAATGTTTGAGCTTATTATTACTACTGGAACTAAAGGGTTATTTTCTCGTATCTCTTTTAAGATATTGATCCCATCAAGACTAGGGACATTGATATCCAATACAAAACAATCAAACCCCTCATAGGTATGCTCTAATGCTTCTAATCCATCTTCAAAACTATGCACCTCATACCCTTTGAGTTCTAGCCTTTTTACTATAGAGTTATTGAGTCGTTGATTGTCTTCTAAAAGTAAAAGTTTCATAGGTTGTCCCTTGTGTTTGTTGGAAGTTGTATCACTATAGTTGTTTGTTCAGTGATATTCTCTTCAAAGTAGATCTCTCCACCCATTTTATCACGAATAAGTATTTGACTCATATAAAGCCCTAGCCCATTCCCTTTTGATTTGGTGCTATAATATGGTTCAAAAAGTTTCTCTTTGTCTTTTTGTCGTATTCCACATCCATTATCACTAATCCTAATAGTTACTTGATCTAGGCTTGAATCAACCACTATAGCAATGCTTCCTTTATAGTTTTTATCCTCTTTTTTTACCTTTTTTATAGCATCTTTTGCATTATTAATAAGGGTAATAAGCACTTGCATAAATTCATTTTTATATCCATATACTATGAGATTTTCTCCATTGTAAGTGATCTTTAGATCAATATAGCTATATTTTATTTGCCGTTCTAAAATTCTTAACACCTCATCCACTGCATCTTTGATATCAAATTGTGACTTTTTGACCGATGGCTTTAAAAAATCTCGAAAATCTTTAAGAGTTTTGGACATATATTGAATCTGAACCATAGAATCTTTGACAAACAGCTCAATATCTTCATTATTTATTTTTGCTGTTTTGTATTGAAGTTCCAAATCTTGAACAATAGCACTCATCTCTACAAGTGGCTCATTCCATTGGTGGGCAATGGCACTGATCATCTCCCCTATTTCAGCTAGTTTTGATTGTTGAGCAAGGAACGATTCATGCTGTTTTTTCTCTTTTTCGATTTTGGAAAGCTGGGTAATATCATGTAAAATAGTAAGTATCCCAGCGATATTTCCCTCAAGATCATGATACAAAGTTTTGTTAATGATCATGGTTCGTACTTTTCCATCTGGCATGGTATAATCCATAATAAACTCATCAACCTCCTCTTTGGAAAAAAGGCGTCGCTCTATCTCTTCGTGAGCTGCTAAAAACTCCTCTTGAGAGTCAAAAAAGTCATACATCGTTTTGCCCATAATTTGCTCTTTTGGTTTTCCTATCATGGTGCAAAAAGCTTCATTGCACCCTATATATTTCCCCTGCTTATCTTTATAAAAAATAGGATTTGCAAGGGTGTTTAAAAGGGTTTGTAAAAACTGTAGCTGTAGCTGAAACTGATTTTTTGCTTTCCTTTTTTCTAAAAGTGCCAATATAAGGAAAAAGATGATCATCACAAACACTATAAACACAATAATAACAATAGATATCTCAAGCTTATACTCTTTATAAAAATCAAAAGGTTGATTCAGAACTATTGAGTCTTTAGGGAGCATACTTTTTTTGATACTGTACTGTTCAAGCTTATTATGATCAAATATATACTTATTTGGACTTTGTTTGATAATAGTTATATTTTTGACATCCTCTTTATCTAAAACTTTTTTCGCTAGAGAAGCTGCTGATTCCCCTTGGGCATACCCATGGGTCAAAAATCCACCCACTAATCCATGATTGAGATAAAAGTCCCACAATCCATAAATAGGCACCTTCGCACTTTGATCTATAGCTTCTAATCCATCTTTAAAAGTGAATACCTTTCCTGTATCATCACGAAATAAAAGCATAAATAAGATCACACTATTTTGATCGAGCTCTTTTACCCTTTGTTGCAATTTTTTTATCTCAAATCTATCAACATACTCTATATTTATTGTATCTTTGTAGTTTTTGTACACCTCATCAAACTCTTTTTTGATATTTTTCCCAGTAGTTGTAGTATCATTGATAACCAATAGTTTTGAAAGATTTGGATGAAGTTTTTGAATAAGCTGTAGGTTTTTTTCAATATCCACTTGCTCCACTACCCCTGTGGTTCTTTTTTGTATATTCGAAGTTTCAAACCACTTTGTATCAAAATTATTGATCCCACAAAAAACTATTGGGGTATCTTGAAATATCTCATTGGAATATTTTTCTAAAAACTCCAAAGCATTATTATCTGAAGCGATGATCAGATCAAAATCTCTATTTTCATACCGTGCTTTATAAAACTCTTTGAGCTTTTCTAAGTAAACATTAGTATATATCATCTTTGTATCCATATACTCTGTAGTGATTTGGTGAGGTGAGTTTTGGAAGCTATCCTCTATAGCTTGTGAAATAGAGTCACTCCATCCATAACCTTTATGGTATGAGTGAAGAAGCAAAATATCTTTTGCATATAAACTCAATGTTAAAAATAAAAAAAATAATAGTTTATAACCCATCGCTACATTGATCAAGTAGATACAGTATAGAGCTATAATCCCTTTTTGCATGATGGGATAGCCCTATTTCACATGTCTTACTTGTACTAAATCCCCTTGTGGTATCTGGTGTGATTGCAAACTTTAGATTACTCAAAGCTGAGGCATTGAGCTGTGGGAAATTAAATCCCCTATCTCCTGCAAATCCACAACAGTTTATATTAGATGGTACTATAACATCTTTGGCTAAAAGTTTGGCTAACTCTAAAAAGCTATTTTCAAGTCCCATCTTTTTGGCACTACAAGTGGTATGGATAATGATTTGCTCATCACTTTGTTTTATAGCTAAGTTTGGTACAAGATATTTTAAAGAAAACTCTATTGGCTCATACACTTTTAACCCCATATCTTTAAGACCATTGACTATTCTATAAGTACATGGTGAGTTATCACAAAGGATTGGATACTCACCATTATTGGAAACTTCAAAAAGGTGATCCAAAAGCTCTTGAAGCTTCTCATCAGCTTGCTCTTTAAACCCTTTACTTTCAAATGGTACTCCACAACATAGCTCTTTATCCTTTTTTGGATATAGGATATTGAACTTTGTTTTTTGTAAAAGTGACTCCACTACAACATTGAGGTCTCTTTTGTCACTTGCTTTTTTGCTAGTACCAAAGGCTCTATTGATACAGCTTGAAAAATAAACCACATGCTTATCAAATATTTTATTTTGGGTTGTATCATAGCTTGCTACTTTTGGCATAGAATCGTACCAATAAGGAAAGGATGAGATAACTTTTCGAACTCCTCTGTACCCTTTTGGTTGGAGCACCTTTTCAAAAAGATTGAGTAACTTAAACCCTTGCCTCATAGCAAAAAGTGTCATCCCATAGTTATTTGATATTTTTAAAGCAATATTTTGAGTAAAATTTGAGTTTTGAGTATTTCGTATATCTTTTGTCAACGCTCCTGTATTGATCCCCACAGGGCAAGTTGTGGCACACAGTCCATCCACCGCACAAGTTTGCTCTCCATCATATACATAAAGCTTTTGTAGTGTTTTATACTCTTGATTGTTTTGTTTTCTATACTCTATTTCACGATTGACAGCGATTCGTTGTCTTGGAGTCAAAGTAAGATCTTTTGAAGGGCAAATAGGCTCACAAA
>JAGYNS010000097.1 GCA_018399655.1 Campylobacterales bacterium | reverse complement strand
TGATCTCCAAGAAGCAAAAGGGTATAGCTATGGTGAGCTTATTTTAAGTGAAAATATCTCACGAACCAATCATCCTGGATATGTGTTTGGTATGAAGATGGCTTCAGGGGAAGCAACATTTGGGGATTT
Source organism: Campylobacterales bacterium (assembly GCA_018399655.1). Taxonomy (GTDB): domain Bacteria; phylum Campylobacterota; class Campylobacteria; order Campylobacterales; family Arcobacteraceae; genus JAIOSF01. Next base: position 5,589 of record JAGYNS010000097.1, on the reverse strand, counting down.
TGGATTTGATGAATTTGATATGACAGGAGCTACAAACCCTTTACCTATTGCCCCTAAAAGATTAAACGATCCAGAATCACGCACAAACTTTGAGACAAAAGCTACTTATAAAGTACCACTATTTACAGGGTACAAGCTTGACAATGGGAAAAAAATGGCAAAGCTTCAAGTGATGGCAAAAACAGCACTGTATAATTTTGATGAAAAAAAACTCACCCTTGAAGTACTCAAAGCCTACAATGGTGCCGTAGCAGCCAAAGAGTTTATCAAAGCAACACAAAAAGCAAAAAAAGCTACCAACTCTTATGTCCATTTTGCAAGTGAACTTTTTAATGAAGGATTAGTAACTAATATTGATGTAAAACAAGCTCAAGTGTATGATATGGGGGTAGAGTCAAATATGATAGAAGCACAAAATAGATACGATCTAGCACTTTCATATTTAAAGTTTTTAACCGCAGATTCATCTATTAGCGATATTAACAATTTTTATATTATTCAAACAAAAAGTACACCACTTAAAGTGTTGCAACAAAAAGGGCTAAACAATAGAGAAGATATACAGTGGATGCAACTCAATACCAAAACACTACAATCAAAAGTAGACTTTGAAAGCTCAGTCAAGTACCCAACCATTGGGGCACAGTTAGAGTATGGGTTCAATGATAATAGCTTCAATATAAATAGCGATCATGACTATTATATGGCAGCTTTGGGGATATCATATACCCTTTTTGATGGAGGGACAAGCTCATCAAAAATTCAAAAAGCAAAAATTGAGCATAAACAAGCACTGGACTATTTTGAGTATATGCAAGATGGAATAAAATTAGAGATAGAAAAAAACTATCTAACTGTAGAAGCGAAACAAAAAATATATACTCAAAAACAAAAAGCAAGAGCGTTGGCTCAAGAGGTGCTTGAGCAATCAAAACAGATGTATCAAAATCAGCTGATCAATATGAGTGAACTACTTACACAACAAGCCAATGAGCAAAAAGCCAATGCAGAAGCGATTATGGCTAAATATGAGCTTAATTTAGCTCAAGCAATTTTAAAAATCTCTTTAGGGGAGGAGTTATAATGGGAAAGTTTTTTTTAATGTTTACACTACTTTTAAGTAGTGTTGTAGCAAGAGATTTAGAGCTTAGTGCTACAGTTGTTTCAGACAATGAAAAGTTTATCACTAGCCGATTTATGGGGTTTATCCAAACAGTTAAAGTAAGTGAAGGGGACACGGTAAAAAAAGGGGATATCTTGTATTCAATTGATTCAACTGAAATTGATAGTAAAAAAAGACAAGCTCTTTTAGGGGTACAGATGTATGAAAACCAATACAACACTATGAAACGAAACTATGAACGGTACAAAAGACTGTATGAAAAAGGGCTTGTTTCAAAATTTGATGTGGAGCAGTTAGAATTAGGGACACAAAACCTTGAAGATATGATCCAGATATCCAAAGCCCAAGTAAAAGAGGTGGAAAATCAATACCAGTATTTGACAATAAAAGCACCAAATGATGGAGTTATAATAAAGAAAAATATCAAAGCAGGAGAGATGGCAATTCCTGGGATGCCAGCTTTGGTTTTAACAGATCTAAGCAGCCTAAAAATAAAAGCTGAAGTATCTGAGAGTGACCTTTCAAGAGTTCATGTTGGAAGTAAAGTGCAGATCGATATCCCCTCAATTAAATATGCAACAATAGGAAGCATAGATTCTATTATCCCTAGTTCTAACCCTATGACCCATACTTATATGATAAAAATAGGCTTTGAAAGCTCTTCAAATGTATATCCAGGGATGTATGCAAAAATAAATATAAAGGTAGACTGATATGGAAAAAGATCTTTCACATATCAAAGTCACAGATAGTGCAGGGAAGTTAGCGAAAACTTTTTTGTATAACCCTCTAACAGCTTTACTTGCGGTATTTTTGATCATTTTGGGATATATTGCACTTGAAGTGATGCCACGAGAGGAAGATCCTCAAATAGCTATAAGTGGGGGAAGTATCATCGTCCCAGCTCCAGGACTTACCCCAAAAGAGATTGAAAAAATCATTGTAGAGCCTTTGGAGCAAAGAATAAGAGAGATCAATGGGATTGAGCATATTTACGCAACTGCCAAAGAAAATATGGCAATAGTCAATGTGATGTACTATATTGGGCAAGATAGAGAAAGCTCCAATTTAAAGCTCTATGATAAAGTGATGCAAAATATGGATCAGCTTCCAAAAGAGGTGATGCAACCCCTAGTAAAACCTTTTGATATAGATATAGATATCCCTATTTTAAATATTGCTTTTTATCGAAAAAATGGGAAGCTATCTTATAATGAATTTATAAAAACTATACAAGATTTAAAACATGAAGTAAGTACTATTGATAATGTATCAAAAACCCAATTGCAAGGGGATAAAAAACAGCAGTACAATATTAATGTAGATCTTTTTAAACTCAAAGGGTATCATCTCTCTTTGGGGCAAATAGTAGAAGCGATAGAGTCTATTACCGTTGATGTTCCAAATGTAAAAACAAAAACATCTTCAAATGAGCTTGTGGTATTTGGGGTTGAGAATGTGATAGAGAGTATTGAAGATGTAAAAAATATAATGGTCGCTCAATATATGGGAAGCCCAATTTATCTAAAAGATGTAGCAAGTGTTGAAGATGGTTTGAACTTTCAAGATAAAAAACGAGTAGAGCTTATCATAAAACAAAACAATGAGTTTCAGCAATATGATCAAGTCACTTTAAGTGTCTCAAAACTAGGGGGAACCAACGCAGTTTTTGTAGCAAATGATGTGACAAAGCTACTAGAAGAGTATAAAGAGCAGTTGCAAAACAGTGAGATAGGGTATGTGATCACACGAAATTATGGAAAAAGAGCCAATGAAGCGGTAAATGAGTTGGTATATCATTTGGTTATTACTATTTTTATCATTGCTATTATGTTGATATTTTTCTTAGGATGGAAAGAGTCTTTGATCGTAACCTTTACGGTGCCTGCTATTTTAGCCATAACTCTTTTTATAGCCTACCTAACAGGGCAGTCGATCAACCGTATCACCCTTTTTGCTTTTTTACTCTCCTTGGGACTTTTAGTAGATGCTGCAATTATTGTGATTGAAAATATCCATAGACACCTTCATTCAAAGCAAAGTGAAGATAAAGATATGGATGAGATATTGATAGAAGCAACCGATGAGATAGGGGCTCCTACAAATATTGCTACGCTAGCTATTATTTTAACAATGGTACCTATGGCATTTGTAGGTGGAATGATGGGGGAGTTTATGAAGCCAATTCCACTGAATGTCCCTGTGGCACTCATAGCATCGTTAGCGATTGCATATATTTTTACTCCATACTTAAGCCGAAAGCTTTTAAAAAAGGGGCATAAAAATGGGTAAATTTGAAAACTTTATTTATGGTATTTTACAAAGTAGAGTAAAAAAAGCTCTTGTGATACTTTTCACTTTTGTGGCATTGGGGGCTTCAGTTATGATGATCCCTTTCGAAATAGTGCTTGCAAAGATGCTCCCTGGGAAATCAGCCAATACCTTTAGTATCTATGTAGATACACCAGTTGGAAGCTCAGTAGAGCAAACTAAACAAGTAACCCAATGTGTAGTAGATATTTTACAAAGTGAGAAGCAGATTACTGATATGGAGGTATTTTTAGCAAGTGGGGCTCCACTTGATTATGCTGGTCTAGTAAAAGGAAGCGGTATGAAAATGGATGAGCACAATGCAGAGATTGTGATCAACTTAACCGATAAAACAACCAGAGATGAAAAATCTTTTACCATGGTGCAAAGGTTGCGACCAGTGCTACAAAAAGAGTGTGAAACCTTGATACCAAAAACAAGTATAAAAATGATAGAGATGCCAGCAGGTCCACCAACTTTGGCTTCAATTGTAGTAGAGGTGTATGGGGAAAATAGTGATAAGCTTCGAGAACTCTCAAAAGAGGTGGCTACAATATTAGATAAAACTCAAGGACTAGTGGATGTGGATATTATGAGTGATGAGATATATACAACTTATAAGCTTATCCCATTAACTGATAAAATAAGTCGTAGCTCTCTTAGTGTTGAACAGATCAATAAAATTTTGTATCTTGCTTTTGAGGGGATGGTTGTGGGGGTTAAAAACACCATTGATAACAATGACCAAATAGGACTTTTTGTAAACTTAAGTGAGCAAACCCAAAATATCAAAGAAAACTCAAAAGAGTTTTTAAGAAATAAACTCAGTGGTCTTAATCTTATGAATAAACAAGGGGTGATGATCCCTCTTACAGAGGTAGTAACACTTGTAGAAGTGGAATCCCAGCCTACAATTTACCATAAAAATCTCAAACGATTTGTCAATGTCATTGCTGAAACCGATATGGTATCACAAGTCTATCCACTCCTAGATGCAAGAAAACAGATGATGGAATATTTTAGCCAAAACTATATCGTAGAAAAAGAGCCAGGGATGAGTACTTATATGTTTGATCTTACCTTAAAAGATAAACAAACAGGGGAAAAGTTTTTGCTCAGGTGGGATGGGGAGATGAAAGTGACCCTTGATACTTTTCGAGACTTAGGAGCTGCATTTATAGCGGCACTTATTTTGATCTTTTTACTTCTTGTGATCTATTATAAATCATTCGCATTAAGTGGCATTATTTTGGGGGGAAGTTTTCTCTCTATCATTGGAGTGATTGTAGGGCACTGGGTAGCTGACCTTGTGACCACAGAGACATTTTTCCTTACGGCAACCTCTCTTATAGGTTTTATTGCATTGATGGGGATAAGCTCACGAAACTCATTGTTGTTGATCGATTTTGCAAAAGCATTGATAGTGGAACAAAAAATTGAAAAAACAAAGGCTATAGCAATGGCTACAGCAACAAGAGCTAAGCCAATTATTCTTACAGCAATTGCTATTATATTAGGCTCCTCACTTTTAGCCTCAGACCCTGTATTTGGAGGACTAGGAGTGGCACTCATATCTGGAACTGTAGCCGCTGTAATTGTATCGCTGATATTTGTACCAGTGTTGATGGATAATACGAAGGCACTCTAAGATTGTATGAGGTGTCTTAGCTGTACAAAGTTTTCATTTTTTGCACTGTGTAAAAAGTGCCAAAAAAATCTTCTCAAACCCTCTTTTTTTCAAAGGGAGCTAAAGAAAGATTTTTTTGTCTATAGTTTTTATGGTATCGATGAGGTCAAAGAGTTTATCAATACCAAGTACCATTTTTATGGGGATAGAGTATATAAAATATTAGCAAACCTAGCTTTTACAAAATTTGCTGTAAATTTTGAATATCCAGATACAATAATCGCCATACCAATAGATGATCATACAAGACATCAGTTTTCCCAAACCGCCATTTTAGCAAAAGCCCTACAAAGCCAATATATACAGCCAGTATACAATACCCTCAAAGCATCCAATCAAGTAAAATATGCAGGGAAAGATTTAGCCTTTAGAAAAGCCAATAAAAGAGATTTTGTATACAGTGGAAAGTCAAATCTTCAAGTGATATTGATAGATGATGTGGTCACCACAGGCTTAACTATACTAGAAG
>JAGYNS010000096.1 GCA_018399655.1 Campylobacterales bacterium | reverse complement strand
AGAAAAGTACTAGTATAGTTCCTGAAATAGTTTTATTTAAAGGATTCAAAATGACTTCAATTACTTCAAAATGTAAAATATTGATTGTCGGGTTATTTTTTGTAATTTCTGCACATGCTAACGATACTGAGCTTAAAGAAGAGATAAAATATACAACAAATAGCCACAAAAACTTAAACAATGTTATTACAGAGCTTGCTGATAAATTGTTTTTATATAATAAGCTTTCAGGAAAAAAAGGGGAGATTGCCGTAACATCTTTTGTTGATCTTCATCAACTGAACAAAACAACTCATTTTGGAAGAACCCTTTCAGAAGCTTTTTTTGATGAGCTCTTTATACGAGGATTTAATGTAAGTGATTTTAGAGGTCAGGAGACTTTAGCTATCAATAATAATGGGGAGTATTTTTTAACTCGAGATATTGAGCTTCTTGATAAAGACATAATAAGTGGTTATGTTTTGGTTGGAACATATTCATATTTTGAGGGAAAAATGAATATCAATGCAAGAATTATGGATAATAAGTCTGGAAAAATAGTTGCTTCTGCACGCTCAAATTACATCACAAATGATTGTAGACTCACTGACTCATGTAGAAAAATAAATATTGTAGCTCATGGAACAACGCAAAAGAAAAAATCACAACAAAGATCAAATTTAGCAATAGTTGATCACAGTGAGTATAAGCAACATTTTATTAAAAGAAAAGACTCTTATAGCCAAAAAGAGGATTCAAAGCAAGAGCTTTTAGTAGAAGAGATGAAGTACTGTGAAGACACAATACCAGATACATTATCTGCTACAGATATGACTCATTATTTAGACTATTCAAGTAGTCAAAATGGACAATGTAACAGTGCAACCCAAAAAGAGCACAAGGTGATCGATGAAGGTCAAATCTCAAAAAAACCAAATAGAAGCTATAGTTTTAGCTTGATAAAATAAAGGAGTACCCCCATGTATACAAAACCATTTGTTAAAACAATGTTTGTTTTATTGTTATTGTCTAGTTCACTTATTGCAACAACAAAAAGCTATGTGAAACTATCTTCCAATCTAAAAGGTGATTTTCTTGTAGCTCCTTTGTATATAGCACAAGAAAACATTTGTAGCAATATTAAAGTGATGAACACCAATGAGTATAGTTCAATTTTAGCAAAAGTAACTATCCGAGAATCAATTGCCTCTCATGAGGTTGATCTTCCTATAATGTTATCACCTGGAGATGTTTGGGAAGGGAACATTTGTTATATAAATGATCAAGTTGTTTTAACAAGTACTGATGACTCAAATCATCCATCAGCACAAAAGATGTTAAACAATGGTATCAATTTACATGGTCATAGTGTTGGGACGGGATATCGAGAAAATGATTACAATAAAGGATATGTAGAGCTCAATGGAAAATCATTTGAACTTCAAGAGGTTCAAAAAGATAATATGGACTTTACAAGAGGATATATAGAAGTTTATCCAATTGCTCAATTTGACGAAGGAAGCAAACAAAAAGTATCAAAGCATACACTGCTTCAAAGATGGGAAAGACTTATAGATGGAGATACTTCTAATGCAAAATTGCGAAAAACTGGAGTAGATGAAGAGAGTTTAAGTGGATCGATATCTTACAACACAGCGGGTCAAGAAACAGCATCACTTCCTATGGTAGCATTTAAAAATACCCATAACTACCAAAGAACAGGGGATCATATCTACTTTACAAGTGACAGTAACCCTGATCTTTTATTAGGGAAAGAGAATAAGTTAAAAATTCTAGAACTCCTTCAAAAAAGTCAAACATCATTTACTTATGATAATAGTGGAAAAGATCAATATGTGTATCTTACTTATCCATTTAGTTATAAAGAGAAACAATCACGAAGATATAAACTTATCATAAGAGATATGGAAGAAAATAAATTTGTGATGGTGTTTTCCCCTATTTATATCATGAGAAATGAGGTGGCGTGTATCTCTGTAGAGGAGCTTATCAACCTTACAAAAAATACAATGAAATTTAAAAAAGGGATCATTCAAATTCAAGATATCACGAATAATGATGAGGTGCAACTAGGAAAAAACAAAGCTCCTTCTATGATACCTGTTGTTACAAGGATATCAAACATTGGGGGCAATAGTATGGTGATAAATGGAAGTTATGCTCCAACACAAAAATAACTCTTCAACTTTTATTAATTAAAAAAACTATATAATCTTCTCAATTTTATTTGAGAGGTTTATATGAAACTTATATTACCATTTTTAACTCTTGTTTTTTTCTTTTCTGGATGTACTAACTCTAAGATTTTTAATACTGAGCCAAAAACACATAAAGAGCAGGTGATAGACAAAGTGCGATCAGCTGACTACACAAAGCCCTATGCCGATACTGATATGATCTACCAAAACCTCAATGGAGCAATAGTCTCTATGGCAGATCAACTTTTTGTATCAAATACATTTAAAGAGGGGAGACCTAGTCTTATTTTAACATCATTTGTAGAGCTTGATGAGTTTAGCAAAACCACCACTTTTGGACGGCTTTTGAGTGAAAGTATGTTCAATGAATTGCATTTAAGAAACTTTCATGTGACAGATTTTCGAGGGCAAAATGCTATCTCTGTAAGTGAAGATGGGGAGTTTCATATCACAAGAGATATCGATAAGCTCAAAGATCATATAAGTGCAACAGAGTATATCGTAGTGGGAACTTATGTAAAATTTGAAAACCATAGTGTTCTTATCAATGCTAGAATACTGGATTCTGAAAGTGGTTCTATAATCTCAACTGCAAGAGTTATCTACAAGCCTGTAGATTGTACCCTTTTTGACTTGTGCTTTATCCCTAAAAAGCCAGATGATTTTGGGGTAAGTATAGTAAAAGATAATAAAAAACTTGATAGAAGATATGAACCACTCCCAGAAACATTACCAGAAGCGATATCAGAAAAACTACAAGATGATTAAAAATATTGTTTTTTCACTAGCTATTGTAATTTTTATAAGTGGTTGTACACTTATAAAAGAAAGCGATGAGTCATTTAAATTTAAATATCTTCAGTCTACTATGGTTACAGACTTTGATGATGTAGTGGAAGATCTTTTAGAACAACTGTGCCCAACAATATTAGAACTCAAAAATAAACGCCACGATAAACCTTTTTATGTAGTAGATTTTGTCAATTTAGAAAATCTGCAAAACAATACAGAGTTGGGATTTTTACTTTCAGATGAGTTAAAAACACTTGTTACACAAAAGTGTGATCGTTCTATTTATTCTATAGAGTATAAAAAATATCTTTCTATTGGAGAACAAGGAACAAGTCTGTTAAGCAGAGACTTAGATGAATTACACCAAACGAAAGTGAATAGAAATACTTATGCACTAGTAGGAACTTATACTATGACCCAAAGACAATTAATTGTATACCTTAAATTAGTTGATTTAAGTACAGGAGTTATCTTAAAAGCAGCTACTGAAAAAACAACATTAACTGATGAAATTATCCATTTTGAGAAAAAAAATCGTTCTTCAACTCCTACATACGATAATGTCTATCAACCTATGAGACTATAAAGAGTAGATATCTTTCTTCTTATATAAGCTAGATCCTCACCAAAAGGGTGTGAAACTCCACGATATGATAAAAAAGGGTCTTATTTGATATTTATCCAAACAGCACTATTGCTTATTTTGATAGTTTCGCTTGGGGCATGGAGCAGGTACAAAGATATATTTGCCCAAAAAGATACGGTAGTTTTATCCACTTTTGTTTATAACTTTGCTTTTCCCGCTCTTTTGATAGCTACCCTTGCTAAACTTGACTTTCACCTCATAAAGTTTGAGATCGTTTTGGGTTCTTTGCTTCCTATTGTGATCATTTTAGTTGTGATACTTCTACTGTATAAAATACAGATCATCTCCAAAGAGCAGATGATCTTAGCAGGGGTTACTATAGGCTTTGGAAGTAACGCTTTTTTTGGAATCGCATATTTTGATTCGATGTATGACAAAGCAGGATTGGAGTTTGCTGTTATCACTGCAGCGATTCTTGGGATTTTTGGGGTAGTGGTGTGTATCTCTTTGCTAGAGTATGCAAAAGCAGGCAAGATTCAACCAAAAGTTTTTAAAGGAGTGCTTCTAAGCCCTCCCGTTTTAGCAGTGGGGTTAGGCGTAGTACTAGCAACTTTTGATCTTGATATTGGTTTTTTAGAAAAAGCAAGCGCACTTTTGGGAAAAACGGCAGGGGGAGTTTCTATTTTTGTACTAGGGATGTTTATCTACGATCACTTTTCCCTTAAAGTTGTCAAAATAGCACTTCCCTATGCACTGTTTCGAGCCTTAGCACTTCCTCTTAGTACCTTTGCAGTCTTAGTTTTTATGGATAATATCTCCAATGAATTGTTTCTATTTTTGTTCCAACAAGCGGGTATCCCTGCAGCGATATCGATCTCTATTTTTGCCAATAAATACCAATATATGCAAAGTACCTTCGCTGGAATTGTGATGTTGAGTTCATTTTTGAGCTTTGGAGTTCTTGGCATATTGTATCTTTTGACAAGCTTTTGAGTAATATTATTTTGCTATAATATCAAATAAAATATGGAGTACAAAATGGAACAGATTAAAACAGTATTTTTTTTAACATTACTTTCAGTTATATTTGTAACTATAGGTTTTGCGTTTGCTGGCAGTGGCGGAGCGATGATTGCACTTCTCGTAGTTGGTGGTATGAACTTTTATGCTTATTATTATTCTGATAAGCATCTATTAAAACATTATGATGCAGAACTTTTACCTACAAATCATTATATCTATAAAATAGTATTGCGACTTATATCAAAAACAGATTTGCCAATGCCAAAAGTGTATATAATCCATGACAGAGTTCCCAATGCATTCGCAACAGGTAGAAATCCTAAAAATGCTGCAGTTGCAGTTACGAGTGGATTATTAGATATATTAAATGAACAAGAGATAGAGGGTGTTATAGCTCATGAGTTGTCACATGTCAAACACTATGATATACTTATTGGTACTATTGCCGCAACAGTTGCAGGTGCTATTGCTTGGATTGCAAATATTATGCAATTTAGTGCAATGTTTGGTGGAGGCAACAATAGAAGTATTCATCCTATTGTTATGATACTTATAGCAATTGTATTGCCAGTAGCAGCGATGATTGTACAAATGAGTGTAAGTAGGAGTAGAGAATATATGGCAGATGAAGGTGCTGCAAGGCTTACAGGTGATCCATCATATTTACAATCTGCACTATCCAAACTAGAAAACTATGCAAGAAGAGGGGATCTACATAATGCCACACAAGAAACAGCTCATATGTTTATTATCAATCCATTTAGTGGTCACAATGTAAATTTTGGAAACTTATTTAGAACCCATCCTACTACAGAAGATAGAATAGCAAGACTTGAAGAGTTAAAATTTGAATTGAACTAATTATAAAATTAAAACAAAAAACAAAAATTTTTATTTTGCATTTTCAAGAATATATTCCTGTTTTCCTCACTAAGACACCCAGATTTCAATTTTCAGATATAGCGTCATAAAACTGTTGTTGAATATCTGAAAGTTCTAAAGGGTGTATTTTTCCATCTAGTTGTATTGCAAATATATGTTTGATAATATCCCTTATGATTTTATGGGATATTTGTAGCTCTTTTTTGATCTTATGAGTTTTAATCTCAAACTCTTTATAAAGTGCATAAGATACAAAGG
>JAGYNS010000095.1 GCA_018399655.1 Campylobacterales bacterium | reverse complement strand
GTTTTGATTTGTTTCTGCCATAAGAGTAGTTTTGCCTTAGTTTGATTTTTTATTTTTGAGTAGAATTTGTAATGTAAGTATAATAATCTATTTAACCTTAATTTTATGTAAATTTTTAGATTTGATGGAGGAGCTAGTCGGACTCGAACCAACGCATACCGGATTTGCAATCCGGGGCATTACCAACTTTGCTATAGCTCCGTTAAAAAAAAGTATGGAATTATAGTCAAAGTTACCTTAATATTTTTTTAGCTATGATTATTTTATAATTTTACTCACTATTAAGGATATTTTTTATGGATCAAACCAACTTTTTAAAAGATGTACAAACTTTATATGATTTTATCTCTTCTGGAAAAGATGAGATAAATAAACTTTACAACTATCTTGAAACAAAACAATATAATAAACTTGAAATTATCGATAAGTTTGAAAAAGAGCTTGGATTAAACCCTTCAGATGAGCTCAAGCTAGCTCTTATTACACGGCTTATCAATCTACGAGATGACTCATTGGTACAGGTTTTAAAACAGCAGAACTATGATGAAGATGAGATTGTAACACTTCAAGAGAAAGCTTTTTGTTTTAGTAAAAACTACTGGCTAAAAATTCACACACAAAGGGTTGAATTTATAAAAAAAGAAAACCTTTTAACCCCATTTTATCAAGCTATTTTTGAAGGGGTGTATGATGTTGGGGTTGCTATGACCCAATGGCAATCCTCATGGACTCAAAGAATTATCAATGGGGTTAATAAAGAGTTGCTAGAAAAATTTGATGGTGATGATCAAAAAGTTATAGAATATCTAGAACAGAATGATCTTTTTGATAAAGGGCATGATGGTCTTATAGCTGATCGATGCTACTCAATGCTTGTCCCTAGTAAAGATGGATATAAAAGTGCTGCATATATCACCGCTTTTAAAAAAGAGGTAACCCAAGTTATTGATGCATTGGAAACTTTTGTCGATAGATTAATCAATCTTGAAGATGATGTTTACAATCAAAAATGGGAATATATAGGGTATCTGCAAGCCTTAATCGTAGCATTTAGTGAAGATAAAGTAGATTCTTTAGTTGATAAGTGGGCAAAGGTAGATTTTGCTTGGATGAAAATCACAACTCCAATTCAAATAGGTCATCCTCTTGAATACTATGAAGATCACTTTAGAAAAGCTGTAGCACTAGAGTGGGATATACGCCTTTCAAACCCTAATTTTGAAAAGAACAATCAAAGAGTTGAGAAGATCAAAACTATGTTTCACGCTTTATATAATACTTTAGATACTGAGAAAAAGTTTTTTGATATTTATGATTTTTCTTTGAAAAGCTTAGATAAAGTTCAGCTTTACCTAGGTCGTCCAGCTCTGTTTTTTGGGGCAGAGTTTAATGGTCTGTTTTCAGCTCAAGTAGTACCAAATGATGAGATAGTCTCCCAAAAAGAGGGAAAAAAGATCTTTGCTTTTAGTGATGAGATACTTCAAGGGCAAAGAGCAAAGCCTTTTTTAAAGCTCTCTAAAGAGATTTTTGGTGATCAGTTTTTAAAAAAAGAGCGTACATTTTTATTCCAAGAAGAGAAGAAGTGGCATCAGGTATATGATATCACTACTATTGGTCATGAGTTTGGGCATATTTTATGGTGCGATGATGAAACTGAAACAGTGATGAATAAGCACGGAAGCTTTAAAAATATCGAAGAGTTTAAAGCTACTACTGGGGGATTAGTAAGCTTTTTTATGGATACGCAAAATGATGAAAAAGAGTTAGAGGAGTTTGTCATAAGTGATACCATCAAAAGAGCTGTAAGCCTTATAGCTTGGATGGAAGTGGATGAAGTATTGCCATACTATTGCGAAGGGTTAATTCATTTATCTGGACTTTTTGAAACTCAAGTTCTTAGCTGGGATCAAGGAAATTCCAAACTTACCATTACAACCAATGAGCAAACAATAGAAGCCTTAAAACAATGGTATATCCAAACTTATTCACAACTAGCTTTAACATATCTTAACAAAAAAGATGCCAATTGTTTTTTAGATCAATATGTTATAAAAAAAGGGAAATATTTTACCTCAACAAATGAAACTGTTGCCCACTTTATACAATACTATTTTCAAAGATACCAGCAGATTGGGCAAGAGCTTGATCCTACAGACTCAAAAGAGAATTATCAAGCGTGAATAAAAAAAGCTTTTCTCTTTTAGAGATTATTTTTGCAATATCTCTTATAGGGATACTTTTAACTGTAGCTATCCCAAAATTTCAAAACAGTATGAAAAAAACCTATCTTGCAGATATTCAAACACATATATTACTTATAAGAGAGGGGATTGTACGAGAATCAAACAAATTTATTCTAGCAAATAGTTCAACAAATCTTGAAACTCTTGATGAAGACTCTACTTATCTTTTCAGTAAAGTGCTTCAAACTCCTATTATCGCTTCATCTGATCATACTATAGGTAGCTGGGAGAAAACCACTGCCAATGAATATAAAGTACACATTAGCGATGATACAAGTGTAATCTTTAGCTATGACCCATCAACTTACTCCTTTGAGTGTGATTGGAACGATATCAACTGTAGAAAGCTTAGTCAGTAATGTATTATTATGAGATAGCTTTATTGCGGTCACCTTTGGACCCCCTTACCTATCAAAGTGAAACGGATATTGCTTTAGGGACGAAAGTGCTCGTTTCTTTACAAAAAAGAGCGAAATTTCAAGAGGGGGTAGTGATCAAAAAAGTACCTAAACCCTCTTTTCGCTGTCTTGAGATAAGAGAAATTACCCAATACACCTACAGTGAACTTATGCTTCAAAGTGCTTTTTTTATCGCTCAATATTATGTGTGCTCTTTGGGGGAAGCTTTGGGAGTTTTTATCCCATTCTATCCTGTAGAAAAGATCCCACATACCCCTATAAAAAGTTCACAAATCACACTATCCAAAGAGCAAAACAAAGCTTTTGAATTTATCAATCAAAATAGTATTAGCTTACTTTTTGCAAACACAGGTAGTGGAAAAACAGAAGTGTATATCAAAGCTATTGAAAAAGTTATTGCCCAAAATAAACAAGCTATTTTACTTCTTCCTGAGATATCTTTAAGTCCCCAAATAGAACTTAGGCTTCAAAAAATATTTCAAGATAGTATTGCTATTTGGCACTCCAAAATTCAAAAAAAGAAAAAGCAATCTATCATTGAAGGGTTGCTCAATGGACAGATAAAAATAATAGCAGGAGCAAGATCAGCACTTTTTTTACCCTTTAGTGATCTTGGGCTTATTGTTGTTGATGAAGAGCATGATGATTCATACAAATCAGATCAAAAACCACGCTTTCATACAAAAGATTTAAGTATCTACATGGGGAAAAAGTTTGGGATTGAAGTGATCTTAGGAAGTGCCACTCCTAGTTTAAACTCATTTCAAAAGATCCCTTACTACAGACTTACTAAAACTTATTATGATACAACAAAGCAGATCACCTTCATTGATTCAAATTTACAGCTTGATGAAACTATTTTAGATAAAATAGAACAAACCATAAAAAACAATAATCAAGTGATTGTTTTTTTGCCAACCCGTGCAAATTTCAAGTATCAGATCTGTGGAAGCTGTGGGAGTGCTATAGAGTGCCCATTTTGTTCAGTGAGTTTAAGTCTTCATAAAAATAAAAATGCTTTATGTTGTCACTATTGTAACTACACTCAAATGATCACAAAAAAATGTTCAAAATGTGATGGGATCATTGAGGATTTTCGACTAGGGACAGCGGAAGTGGTTGAAAACTTAAAAGAGCGTTTTCCAAAACAAGTGGTGCAAAAATTTGATAGGGACTCTATTAAAACCCAAAAAGAGCTTAAAAAAATCATTAAAGAGTTTAATAGTAATGATATAGATATCTTAGTAGGAACACAAATGCTCTCGAAAGGGCATGACTATCACAATGTAAAACTAGCCGTTGTTTTAGGGATAGATTCTATTTTAAATATGAATAGCTATCGCGTACGAGAAAAAGCTCTCTCTTTACTCATACAAATAGCGGGAAGAAGTGGACGAAAAGGTCTTGGAGAAGTGATAGTTCAAACAAAAAATGAAGAATTTTTTAGCAACTACCTACTACAAAACGATTATGAGGACTTTTTAAAGGATGAACTAGCACTTCGAAAAGAGCTCTACCCACCATTTAAACGCTTAGCAAGAGTCACTTTTAGCCATAAAAATCATCTTCAAGCCAAACAATATATGGAAAAAGCTGTCAAAATAACTTTGGGATTTAAAGATGTTGAGTTAGTAGGTTTTGGGGAGAGTGGGATATTTAAAATAGCCAATAAATATAGATATGAAATCATACTTCGCTCAGATAAAATAGACAAATTGTTAAGCTTATTACACTGCTTAAAAAGTACCCATAGTGCTATAGATATGGATACCTTGTACTAATATTGAAGCTTTTATCTTGTGTATATTTTAAAAAATCTATTTTTTATTTTATTGTTTTGTAACCCTTCATACGCTTTTTCGTAATACGGTAAAGCAATAGCTACATAAGAGCATCGTGGCAAAATATCAATTTTTCCAATGCTTTGTTTTGGGATATCTAATCCAGCAGTTAACGCTCCTAATATATCCCCCGCTCGAAGCTTATCTTTTTTCCCACCATTGATATACAAAGTAGAAAATTCAGGTTCAATTATTTTCAAATCATTGTTAAGAAGTTTATCTATTTGATCATACTTTGTTCTATCTAAATATTGTGATTCACAAAAATTGATCACTTTCCCACTTTTTCCAGCTCGTGCGGTTCTTCCTATACGGTGTGTATAAGTTTCACTCTCATGTGGCATATCAAAATTTAACACCAAATCTACACTAGGGATATCCAATCCTCGTGCAGCAACATCTGTAGCAATAAGTATAGAGTAACTTTTATTTGCAAAAAGGATAAGTGTTTCCTCTCTATCTTTTTGTTCTAGATCACTATGCAATACTAAAGGTTGAAGCTGGTGATCTTCTAAATAATCTGCCAAATCATCACACTGTATTTTTGTATTGCAAAAAATCATCACCGTTTTGTATCTATTGCTGAGTGCTTTTACAGTAAGATTTTGTTTTTGCTCTTTGTTTACTTGGTAAAACTCTTCTACTATATCAAGATCTTTTTCATCTTCTATCTTTACAAACAAAGGATCTTGTACAATAGTTTGGATATAGTCTAAAAAACTTTCAGGATAAGTAGCGGAGAAAAACATATTGTGTCTGTTTGTTGGTAAAAAGGCAATAATCTTTTCCATATCTTCATAAAAACCCATATCAAGCATACGATCCGCTTCATCTAAAACAAAAGTATCAATAGTACTTGGATCAAAATTCTCCTCTTGAAGATGTTTTAATACTCTTCCTGGCGTTCCTACTAATATATGTGCTTTGTGTTTTAAAGAGTGAACTTGCGGATGGTATGGCATCCCACCTGTTAAAGTTAAAACCTTAATATTGTGAATAAATCGTGCTAACTCTTTGAGTGTATTTGCCACTTGCATTGCAAGCTCTCTTGTAGGGCAAAGAATAAGTGACTGGGGAGCAAATTTATTGGGTTGAAGATTTTGAATCACCCCTAAACCAAATGCCACACTTTTGCCACTTCCTGTTTGTGCTTTTGCCACAATATCTTTTTTTTGCAAAATATGTGGCAAACTTTTTTCTTGAATCTTGGTCATAAACTCATATCCCAAAGATTGTAAATTGGATCTATTTTCTTTTGAGATATC
>JAGYNS010000094.1 GCA_018399655.1 Campylobacterales bacterium | reverse complement strand
TAGTCATTTAACTTTGTACTCAAGTTCTCTTTTCGTAAAAGTAGGATAAAAATAGCATTTAAAACTAAAAAAACTATAATCCCATACAAGGTATTCACAACTACTATATCACTTAGTTGCTCTTTTGTAACCCCATCATCACTTAAAACAACTATATACCCTATAGCTTCATTCTCATTGCTAAAAATAGTATTTACTACAAATATTTTCTCTTTTTTAAAAGAGTGATAAGGCTCTTTATCTAAAAGAATTTGTTCTATATCTTGCTGTTGCAATATATCTACTAGATACCTATTTGGCTCAAAATTTGCCACATAGTATCCTTTTATAAAAGTATTTGAAATAGGATTGGTAAGCTGTTTTTCAAATCTTTTGTCTACTAATACTACAGAGTCATATCCCAAACTATCGAGCTTTTTTTCTACAGAGTTAAAGTGTGAAATCACTTCAAATACCCCTAAAAACTCCCCTTTGTCAAAAATAGGTACCATAGACTTAAAAGAGATAGAAAATTTTCCTACACTAATAGTGGTTCGTACCTGTTTATCTTTGAGTATCACCCGAACATCTTCTCTTAAAGAGAAAAGATCATCTCCCCTGTTTTTTGTCCAACTTCGTGAAAAACTTCTCCCTTGTTTATCAATGATTTGTAACCAGATATTTTGAAACACCGTATTTTCTTTGTAGTCACTAGAGATGTTTTCTAGACTAATTGATGAGTGATTTTGATTTTTAAGAGCTTGTTTAAACATATCGTTGGATGCCAAAGAGATCGCCATAGCCAATGTCGCATCTTTTTTCTCTAAAATAAGTGTAGAGACCTCAGAGTGAATTTTATTGCTCAAAGAGGTTCTTTTTTGCTCTTTAAATGTCATAGTTTTAGTTTCAATCATATTATAAGTGACTGATACTATTGCTACTACACTTAGAAGATATGCTAAAAAAAGTATTTGATTAAATCTATTTTGTAAGAGGTTCTTCACTTAAGGGTTCTTTCTTATTTTCAATATCTACACAAAAACATGCTCCTGCCTCAGATGAAGTGGTATTGTGCACTTGCAACGATCCATCAAAATGGTTTTGTAAAATCATCCGACTCATATAAAGCCCTAGCCCTGTCCCTTGAGATTGATGCTTCGTAGTAAAATAAGGATCAAATATCTTTTCCATAATTTGAGGAGGCACCCCTCCTGCATTATCACAAATCATGATCACTATAGTATGGTTTTGTTGTTTTACACTCACCCATACCTTTTTTTCTTCAATATCTTTTGATACTAGTGCATCTTTTGCATTGGAAAAAAGATTTAAAAATACTTGACAAAGAAGATTTTTACTCCCAAAATAGTGTATATCTTTTTCAATATCCATATCTAGTTTTATATAGTGATTATCGTAAGAGGCTTTTATAATATTTACTGTTTCTACAAGAGCTTCATCGATAGTAAAATCTTTTTTTGGCTGATCTTTTTTAAAAAAGTTACGAAAATCATCAATAGTTTTTGATAAAAACTCTGCACTTTCCATCACAATCTTATTGGTTTTTTCTATATCATTGTCTTCTAGTATCCCATAATCATTTTTAAGCTTCAAGCCACTAATGGCGGTGCTAATGACACTTAAAGGCTGTCTCCACTGGTGTGCAATATTTCCTATCATCTCCCCTAGAGCTGCCAATCTTGCTTGTTGTTGGAGTAAAACATCTTTTTGTCTATTTTTCTCAAGCTCCTCTTGAAGCTGTTTTGCTTGCAAGTAAAGATTAAGATGGGTTTTTACCCTTGCTTTTACCGTCACAGCACTAAAAGGTTTGTTGATATAATCAACCGCACCCACTTCAAACCCTTTTTTCTCATCCTCCACACTTGTATTGGCGGTTACGAAGATTATTGGGATATGTTTTGTTTCTGGATTTGCTTGAAGAGCTTGACACACCTCATATCCATCTAGCTTTGGCATAACAATATCAAGCAGTATAAGATCTATACCACCCTCATCTACTATATCTAAAGCTTTTTGCCCATCTTTTGCGATCTTGATTTGATATTTACTTTTTAAAATCTCACTTAAAAGCATTAAATTTTCTTGCATATCATCCACTATCAAAATAGTAGGACGATATACATTTGTATCTATTTGCACTCTTTTTATACCTTCCAATCTCTCATCATATCTAAAGCCTCATCAAAATCATACTCTTGGACAAGCTTTTGAAACTTTTCAAGCTCTTGGCTCTTTACAGTTTCTTTCATATTATACACAAAAAGAGCTAAGTCCTCCTTATTGATAATTTGACTTTCCTCTAAATTATCTTCTATCTTGTCAAAAAGCTCTTGAAGCTCTTGAGGTGATAGGGTATTTGATTGAGTTTGCTCTACACTTTTGTTGTGTGTATCAAGCTCTTGCAAAGTCTTTTCAATAGCTTCTTGAAGCTTTTCTATCAAGCTATTTTCAATATCATTGTTTTGCTTATACTCTTTGTCAATCTGTATGGAGAGTTCATGAATTAGCATAGCTCCCACATTGCCACTTACCCCTTTAAGAGAGTGGATCAAAGTGTGAGCATCATCTTGTTTTTGTTGCATTTTTTGAATAATATCTTTGTACTCACCATACTGCAATTGTGTGGCAAACTTTTCTAAAAGAGTCTCTTTGAGCTCTTGTGAACTTACAATATCATCAAGATACTCCTGATCAATTATTGGAAGAGTTTTCCCTTTGTTGCTTTCAAGACATTGACAGTACTTTGAAAGCATCTCATAAAGTTTTGTAGTATCTATAGGCTTGCTTAAGTGATCATCCATCCCTACTTCTTGTGCTTTTTGTTTATCCTCTACCATAGCTGCAGCGGTTAAAGCTACTATTGGGATATCTTTATCTTTTTGTCGTATCAATTTTGTTGCTTCATAGCCACTTAATATTGGCATCTGGATATCCATAAATATAAGGTTATATTGATCTGGATTGGCAAGATACTTCTCAACCCCCTCTTGACCATTGGAGGCTATCTCTACGGTTACCTTTTTTTTAGCAAGCATCATCGATATCACCTCTTGATTGATCTCATTATCCTCTACAACCAAAACTTTACACCCAGTGAAGCAACTCTCTATATTTTGTGTTATTTTCACATTTTTTGAAAGTTGCTCCGCTTTGGTTAGTTGTACAAGGAGATCAAAACCTACTTTGGTCCCTCGAAATGGTTCACTTTGAATGGTAACCTTTGAGCCTAAAGCTTCTAAAATCTTTTGAGTGATCACTAACCCAAGCCCTGTACCACCATATTTTCTAGTCGTAGAGCTATCGGCTTGGGTAAAAGGGTTAAAAAGTTTTTGCTTTTGTTTTTCGCTCATCCCTATACCACTATCTTCAATTTCAAAATGAAATAAAACTTGATCATCTCTCATAGTGTGATCAACCTGAGTAATAGAAAGTTTCACACCCCCAACTTCTGTAAACTTTATTGCATTTGATAATAGATTGATAAGTACTTGCTTCAAGCGTAACTCATCGGTAATGATAAAATTGTGTTTCATATCTGGATACTCAAAATCTAAAGATAACCCTTTTGTTGAAACATTGTTTTCAAACATCACTTCCAATGTAGATATAAGCTCTTGAAGTGAAAAAGGGGTAAATTCAAGTTCAAACTTTCCTGCTTCTATCTTTGAGTAGTCAAGAACATCATTGATGATCCCTAAAAGCATTTTTGAAGAGCTTGTAATTTTACTTACGATATCTTTTTGTTTCTCATCTAGTCCCATATCTTTTAGAAGTTCACTCAGTCCAATCACTGCATTCATAGGGGTTCGTATCTCATGGGACATATTGGCTAAAAACTCTGATTTTGACTTATTTGCTTTTTGAGCTTCTTGTTTTGCTTCTTGAAGTATCTGCTTTGCTTGAATTTGCTCGGTACTATCTATTAAATATCCTTTTAGGCTTACTACATTTCCCTCAATAGAGTAAGTTGCCACCGTATAGTCATAAAACCATCTATACTCTCCTGTTGCATTTTTTACTCTATAGTACTGCTCCCAGTATGGCTTTTGCTTTTGAATATACTCTGTCACCTCTTGTGCAACGGTAGGTAAATCTTCAGGATGAACAATAGTAGCAAACTTCAATTCTTCTGATTCAAACTGCTTTTTACTATACCCTAAAAATTGTTCTACATTTGGAGAGACATACTCTACAGGCCACTGATCTTCAAGCTTCCATACAAAAAGTATCGTAGGACCCCCTACAAACATATCTCGCTCTAGCTTTATCTTATCGCTACTAATATCTCTAAAAAGGATTATCATATGGGAGTTTTGATTATTTTGCTCTATTTTTCGTGTTCGCATAGTTATAGGGATCAATTTATTTTGCTTGGTTAAAAATGTATCTTCGCAAGTGCTTTCAATCTGCCCTTTGATAAACTGATAGACACGGCACTCTTGAGTTTTTATCAGTTTATTCTCTTTGATACAGTTTACAAAGCTTTGTTTGTTTTGAATATCTAAAGAGCACCCAAAAAGATTAGTAATACTCAAGCCCACAAGCTCCTCTTTGGTATAGCCCAAAAGGTGTGATGCTTCACCGTTTGCTTTTGTGATAAAACCTTTTTGATTAAGCACTAGCATCCCCTCAGGGATCTGATCAGATATCAGTTCAAGCTCACTGTTTTTTAGTTCTAGCTCTTTTTTATACTCTTTTAGACTATCAAACCATTGGTTGTAATAGATCGTTATAAGCTCTTTTTGGGTTATGATCCCTACTATTTGATCATTGTCTTGTATCACAATTCGTTTGAACTTTTTTTCTTGCATAAACTCCAAAGCTTCATAAATAGTCGTACCAATATCCATAGACTCAATGGGCCAAGACATCACATCTGATACTTTTAGATCTGAAATACTATTTTGGGTATCAAGAATTTTGATAATATCTTTTTGAGTAATGATCCCTATAGGCGTTGCATCATCATATACTATAGCTACACTATGCTTTTGCTCTACCATCTTTTTGATCATCATCTCAAAACGCTCATTTGTTTGAAGTGGTAATATTTTTGAGCGATACATAAGATCACTGAGCGTTTGTGTTTTGGCTAACACTGAAGGATCAAGAGACTGGCTAATATCGCTATAGCTTACTATCCCTTGTAGTTCATTATCTTTGTCAACCAAACAGATATAGTCCTCTTTTTCACTGATCTGCTTTACCGCATCAGCTACACTATCATCAGGATCCATCAGTTTTACAAAAGGGAGTTCAAGCTCTTTTAATAAAGTTTCATAAGAGAGATTTGAAAGCCGTATCTCAAGAAGTTTTGAAGATAGTAGTATCTGAAGACCTTTTGAGCTTTTGACCACGATATCTCTAATATTGTGACTATCCATAATATGAAGAGCCTCTTTTAAAGTGTGATCTTCATCTATTGTAACAACATCTTTTGTTGCTATGGAGCGAAGTTTTGGATAAA
The DNA here is from genome assembly GCA_018399655.1 of Campylobacterales bacterium. Lineage (GTDB taxonomy): Bacteria > Campylobacterota > Campylobacteria > Campylobacterales > Arcobacteraceae > JAIOSF01. Next base: position 313 of record JAGYNS010000094.1, on the reverse strand, counting down.
ACATTTTAGTCCTTTTTACTTATTAACGATATAATCATACAATACAAATCCGAGGAAAATATGAGTTAAATCTAAGGAATCTTAGTTTGAACTCTTATTTTTTAGAACTTGTATACCCCTCTATCACCCGATACATCTCACTTTTATCAATGGGTTTACTCAAGTGATCATCCATCCCAGCTTCAAGAGCTTTTTGTTTATCCTCTATCATAGCAGCTGCGGTTAGAGCTATGATTGGGATAGTTTTATTATGTTTTCGTATCTCTTTAGTGGCATCATATCCACTGAGTATTGGCATTTGAAGATCCATAAG
>JAGYNS010000093.1 GCA_018399655.1 Campylobacterales bacterium | reverse complement strand
AGATACAAAACTACCTATTATAGATGTACAACATTTAAAATCTATACCAGATATACAAGCCGTAGCACTAGAGTGGAAAGCGATTCCAGATGTGGGAGTAGCTGGGTATAATATTATCCGTGCTGATCTACAGCAAGGTGGAAAATTTAAAAGAGTAGCCATTATAAATAATAAGTTTGCAACACACTATACCGATGAAGATCTTATCCCAAATAACCGATACGCATACAAAGTATCCCTATTGATGGAAAATGGTTTTGAATCGATACCAAGTCAAAGTATAGAGGTTACAACCTTGCCAAATATAGAATCAGTAAGCCTTATTCAAACTATTAGTAATCTTCCACGACAAATTAAAATATTATGGAGACCACATCCAAGTGAGCGAGTTGAGAGATATATTATCCAAAGAAGTACACCAACTGACTCAAAATGGAGAACAATCAAATCAATCAAAAATAGACTCAATGTAGAATATGTGGACACGGGTCTTAAAGATAATGAAACATTTATGTATCGAATAAAAGTAAAAACTTTTGATAAAATAGTTTCAGAGCCAAGTGCGATTAGTACGGCTACAACCAAAGCATTGCCAGGGCAAATTAAACAGCTCCAAGCAACACAAAATCTTCCACGAAAGATTCAGCTTTCATGGGGAGCTTCATCTTCACAAGATGTGGTATCGTATAATATCTATCGAGCAACAAGTGCCAATGGATCTTATTCACAAATAGCTACCGTATCATCCCAAAGTGATAGATATGATGATGTTATCAACAAAGATGGAGAGATCTTTTTTTATAAAATCACTTCCGTAGATAAAGATAAACTTGAAACTGATATAAAAGAGGTAAATCCAGCTTTAGGATCAACACTTCCAAGTCCAAAAACCCCACGAGTAACTTTAGCTCAAATCCAAGGGAATAAGATGATCTTAAATTGGCTAGCAGCTGATGATAGAGCAGTGTCTTACAATGTTTATAAAAAAACAAAAACAGGATGGACCACTTCAAAAGAGAAAAGGATCTCAAATATTCAAGATCTTCGATTTGAAGACCCAGATGTAGTAAGAGGAGTAGAATACACCTATTCACTTCAAGCGGTTGACTCATATGGGTTGGTTTCAGAAAAAACTGAAGAGATTCGAGCATATATGCCAAAACTTGAAGAGCAAAAGTAGTAAAATAGATGCCACATATTTTACTGCAACAAGATCATACTATCCCCTTTGAGTGTGATGAACAGTTTTCATTTGTAGCTCAGGGGAAGTATGATCAAAAAATTGGAGTAAGAGATGAAAACAAAGAGTTCTTGCTCACAAAACTTGCCAAAAAAGATGGCGACACACTGAATGATCTTGTAAAAATAGATGTCCCAACAAGACTAAGCCCTGTAAGTCTTATGAAAAAAGCTTTGGAGTCATATACGAAAAAAGTAGATCAAAAAGTGCTTTTTACCAATATCCACTCCAAAAAAAATAAAATAGAACCAGAACAAAAGTATCTCAAAACTATCGATTATTTTGTAGATCAATTCAAAACCGATAAAGATATCTTTGTAGAGGTTGGATTTGGAAGTGGAAAACACCTTTTACATCAAGCAAAAGCAAACCCTCAAAAGATCATTATAGGGTTAGAGATCCATTACCCTTCAATAGAGCAGGTTCTTAAGCAAGCCAAACTACAAAATATAGAAAATATCTTAGTGATAAACTACGACGCAAGACTTTTTTTGGAGTTTTTATCTTCCAATAGTGTAGAGAGGATTTTTGTCCATTTCCCTGTGCCATGGGATAAAAAACCCCATAGAAGAGTGATGAGTATCCCTTTTATTGAAGAGTCATTAAGAGTTCTTAAAATAGATGGAACCTTAGAGCTTCGAACCGATAGTATAAACTATTTTGAGTACACTTTAGAGCTTCTAAAAGAGTTTCGCAACTATCCATTTCAAATATTCAAAGATCAAGATTTGCAGATCATGAGCAAATATGAAGCAAGATGGAGAAAGCAGGAAAAAACTATCTGGGATGTGATCATAAGATCTACTAAAAACTCTGATGAGATATATTTAGAAGGGGTTTTTGAATTTCCTTACAAATATGACAAACAAATATTACTAGAAAAACTCTCAAGGGAGATTGTACGCCAAGAGGAGTATTTTGTCCATATAGAAGATATCTATGATATTAGCAATCCATTTGAGGGGCTTTTGATAAAAGTAACTTTTGGAAGTTTTCATATGCCTGTGACAAAGTATCTTTTGCTCCAAAATGGCGATATACGCTATTTTCAAGGGGCTCCAATACGAACACGACTCAATCTTGAAGCCCATGAAAAATTATTGGAGATACTTAAATGATCCTAGCAAGCAATTTAACACTAGCGTATGATAGCAAAAAAAATATTATTGAAAATGCCAATTTTAAGATAAAAGAGAAAGAGTTTATATTTATAAGTGGTTCAAGTGGAAGTGGAAAATCAACACTTCTAAAATCATTTTATGGGGAACTCCCCGTCAAATCAGGACACCTTTTGGTCAACCGAATCGATCTAAGTAAAAACAGATACTCTTCACTTTTGCAACTTCGGAAAAATTTAGGGATCGTATTTCAAGATTATAAACTGATCAAAGAGTATACCATAGAGCAAAATATCATGCTTCCACTTAAAGTGCATAACTATGATGATACAGTTTCAAAAAATCAAGTGAAAAAACTGCTCAAACATGTAAAACTCAGCCATAAAATAGGGGTTTATCCAGAAGAGCTAAGTGGTGGGGAACAACAAAGAGTAGCAGTAGCAAGAGCATTGTCCCACAATCCTAGTATCATATTTGCCGATGAACCTACGGGAAATTTGGATGATTACTCTTCCGATGTGATCTGGACACTTTTAAAAAATGCCAATGAACAATTAGGGATAACCGTAGTCGTAGTAACCCACAGAATCCCAAAAGATTTAGGGATAAAATATAGAAGATTCAATATAGATGAGGGTGTGGTATATGAGGCATCTTAAATCATTTTTTTCATTCTCATTTCCCCTTACCATTATGCTTTTTATATTTGCTGTTTTTTTATTGGTTAATAAAGTAGTTGATAGTTATAAGTATAGTATCATGAGCGATTATTCTATCATAGTGATTAGCAACACCCCATTTTCTAGTATTGATACTATTGCTGATATGAGAATTAAGGAGATTGAGCCTATCAATCGTCGAAATATTATTGATAGTGTAAAAGATAATTTATCCAGTAGCTCAGTAGAGCTTTTAGATAAAAAACTTCCCTATTTTTATAAAATATATTTAGACAATTTTCCAACTACCTCAAAACTCAAGCAGATCAGACAAGAGCTTGAGAAGATTCAAAATGTCAAAAAAGTTGAAACATTTTCCAACGACCACAGTCAGATATATTCGATCTTGATACTTTTACAAGATATTGTGTTTTTATTGTTTGTAATTGTCCTTGTACTTTCCTTTTTATTGCTATCAAAACAGATTAAAATATGGTTTTATGAACACAATGAAAGGATAACGATCACTCAACTTCACGGCGGTTCACTTTTTTATAGCTCAAAACCAATTATTAAAACCATATTTTTCAGTGCTCTTTTTTCAAGTACGATGGTGATCTTTGCCCTTTTTATGATATCCAATAATCTAGCTGTAGTGGTACAGCCAGAGATAATCTCTATTTTACCAAAAGTGATCCATCTTGAATATGAGGTGATACAGATCATTGTGTTGTCTTTTGTGATCCCATTTTTGACATTTTTTGGACTTTTAATACAGTATAAAATGAAATAATGATGGTATATTTGTATAGCTTTTTATTTTTAATTCTTTTTGCAACCTCAGGTTTTAGCTCAATCAAAGAGATTGAAAATAAAATAGATCAAAATAAAAAGCAGATCCAAAGTGTACAAGCTCAAAAATCTTCACTCGATAGAAATCTAGCCAACCTAGCCAATAGAATCAATGATGAAGAGAAAGAGTTTAAGCAAGTAGTAGATGTACTAGAAAATACCAATAACCAACTCCTTTTAAATAAGCTCAAACTTAATAACGCAAAATCAACGGTAGACAAACTTCAAAAACAAGCCCAAAAAATGGAAGAGGTAAAACAGCAAACCGAAGAGGAGGTTTTGGAATTTGTTATAGAAAAGTATGCTATGAGTATGGGGGTGGAGCAACTTGACAAAGAGTCCCTTAAAGATATCATAGCCAAAGAGACCTATTTGTTGATTTTTGATAATGTCAAAGATGAGATTATGAATCTCAATATAGAGTATCTCAAAGTCAATAAATCGATTCGTGAAAATGAACAAAAAATAACCCAACTCAATCAGTTTATCCAAGAGCAAAATGAGATTCAAAAAAGATATGAAGAGCTCGTAGAGGTTCATGAAAAAAAGTTGCAATCGTTACAATCAAAACATAAACAATACCAAAAAAGCCTCCAAACACTTATTGATAAGCAAAATGAGATCACAGATATACTAGGGGATCTTAATATCTTGAAAAAAGAGGAGATCAAAAAAGAAGAGGAGCGGATACGAAAAGAAAAAGAGAGACAACGACAAGCCGAACTGAAAAGAAAAAAAGCTCAAGAGGAAGCTAAAAGAAAAGCAGAGTTAGCACGAAAAAAAGCTTTAGATGGAGCCAAAGAGGCTTTTAGTAAAGGGGCAGCACCTGCAACAAAAGAGCCTAAGCCAACCAAAGAGCTCACAATAGATAGAAAAAACCTAGAAGAGGATATCGATATCGAAGTGCGAAAGATAGGATCTTCAGCTAAGGGAATAAAGATATCAAGATACACAGGAGCCAAAACTATTGCTCCACTTAAGTCCTATACGGTTACAAAAAAGTTTGGAAAGTATTATGACAAAGTTTATAAAATGGAGCTATTTAATGAGTCAGTATCCTTAAAAACCAAAACACCAAATGCAAAAGTTTTGAGTATATTTAAAGGGCAGGTGGTCTATGCTAAACAAAACTCTGGGCTTTTACAAAATGTGGTTATTGTAAAACATTCAGACGGTTTACACACTATTTATTCACATTTGGATAAAATTGCACCAACACTCAAAGTTGGAAAGTGGATACCAAAAGGGTATGTAGTGGGTCGAGTAAGCGATACATTAGAGTTTCAAGCAACGAAAAATAGTCGATATATCGACCCACTAAAATTGATAAAATAGGAAAAATATGAAGATATTAGTTACAGGAACAGCTGGATTTATAGGGAGTCATTTAGCCATTAAATTGCTTCAAAGAGGTGATGAAGTAGTAGGATTAGATAATATCAATGACTACTACGACCAAAATGTAAAGTATGGAAGACTTCAAAGAGCAGGGATAGTTGAAAAACTTGAAGATGGTAAAAATATTCCGTACAATGAACTCATAAGTAGTAACAAATATACCAACTACTCTTTTATCAAGCTAAATCTTGAAGATAAAGATGCGATGATGAAGCTTTTTGAAACCCAAAAGTTTGATGCCGTGTGTAATCTTGCAGCTCAAGCAGGAGTACGATATAGCTTAACAAATCCAGATGCATACATGGGATCTAATATCATAGGATTTATGAATATTCTTGAAGCGTGTAGACACAATGATGTAAAAAACCTCTCTTATGCAAGTAGCTCTTCTGTATATGGGCTCAATGAAGAGTTGCCTTTTAGTACAAACCACAATGTAGATCATCCAATTTCGCTCTATGCAGCAAGTAAAAAATCAAATGAACTAATGGCACACACATATAGCCATCTTTATGGTATAGCAACTACAGG
>JAGYNS010000092.1 GCA_018399655.1 Campylobacterales bacterium | reverse complement strand
TTGCCGTTGAGGGTTGGGCTGAGGTAAGTACTATGAGAGCCACTGATCTAGCACTTGAGTTTGCCAATGCAGGTGTGGAAGCTATCATCTGTACCGATATATCTAAAGACGGGATGCTTTGTGGAGTCAATGTAGAGTTTACCCAATCTATTGCAGCTGCAAGTGGAGTAGATACCATTGCAAGTGGTGGAGTAAAAGATATCAATGATATTATTAACTGTAAAGCTAATGGTAATATTGCGGGGGTGATTGTAGGGAAAGCTTTTTATGAGGGGACTTTAGATTTAGAGGAAGCTTTTAAACACCTTTAGCCATTTTATTTTAAATTAATTTTAAATTAGATAAAATCGCAATCCTTTAATGAAAACTTAATTGTTTGAGTTATTGTGAATCTCACATGTGGCAATTCTACAAAGGGTTGTAAGTATATTTACTTATGAATGGCTACAGAGGCTTGTTGTATAAATTGATATATAGCAAAACAAAACCCCTAAATAATCCGCCAAAATGGCAAAAAGAAGGAACAAATATGGTTACTATGAAAGACTTATTGGAGTGTGGTGTACACTTTGGACACCAAACAAGAAGATGGAATCCGAAAATGAAAAAATATATTTTCGGTGTAAGAAAAAATATTTATATTATCGACTTACAAAAAACTTTGAGATATTTTAGATATACATATACAGTAGTAAGAGATATGGCAGCGGAAGGTCAAACTATGATCTTTGTAGGGACTAAAAAGCAAGCAAGTGAAGCGATCAAAAAAGCAGCAGAGTCTTGTGATATGCCGTATGTTAACAATAGATGGCTAGGTGGTATGCTTACAAACTACCCTACGATGAAAAAATCTATTCGAAAATTAGAGATTATCAAAAAAATGAGAGAAGAGGGTCAACTTGATCTTTTAACAAAAAAAGAAGCATTGATGCTTACAAGAACTGAATCAAAACTTGAGAGTTATCTTGGTGGTATCAAAGAGATGAAACAACTTCCAGATATGATGTTTGTAATTGATGCAGTAAAAGAAAAAATTGCAATTTTAGAGGCAAAAAGACTTGGAATCAAAGTATTTGCACCACTAGATACAAACTGTGATCCTGATCTAGTTGATTATCCAATTCCAGGAAATGATGATGCAATCAGATCTATTCAACTATTTTGTGATGAATTTGCAGCAGCTATGAATGAAGGTAGAGCGGCATTAGCTGAAGCAAATGGTGAAGAGTTAGAAGTAACTGAAGCTGAGATGGAAGCAGTAAAAGAGGAAGCTTCAACAGAAGCTGAAACTGAAACAACTGAAGAAGTGGCAAAAGAGACTGAAACAACTGAAGAAGAAACAAAAGAGGAAAAATAATATGGCAGGAGCAACACCAAAACTAATTAAAGAGCTTAGAGAAAAATCTGGTGCAGGGATGCTTGATTGTAAAAACGCTTTAAATGAGTGTGATGGAAACATTGATGAAGCGATGAAATATTTAAGAGAGTCAGGTCTTGCAAAAGCAGCGAAAAAATCTGGAAATGTAGCTGCTGAGGGTCTTATTACAATTTTAGTAAGTGATGATTCTACAAAAGCTACTATGACAGAAGTTAATTCTCAAACTGACTTTGTTGCAAAAAATGATCAGTTTATATCTTTAACAAAAGAGATCACTTCTCATGTACAATCTGAAGGATGTGCAACACAAGAGGAGCTTCACAAAACAACTATAAATGGTACAAACTTTGAAGAGTACTTAAATAGTAAAATTGCAACTATTGGTGAAAATCTAGTAGCTAGAAAAATGGTAACGGTATCTACAGACAATGGTGTAGTAAATGGTTATGTTCACCTTGGAAAAGTGGGTGTTCTTTTAGGGGCAACTTGTAGTGATGACGCAAAAAGCAAAACAAAAGATATGCTTAAAAAAGTAGCAATGCACGCGGCTTCTATGAAGCCAACTGTTATCTCATATAAAGATTTAGATGCTGAGTTTATTGAGTCTGAAAACAAAGCGATTATTGCAGATATTGAAAAAGAGAATGAAGAGTTAGTAAGACTTGGAAAACCTTTAAAAAATATTCCACAATATGTTTCACGAATTCAACTAACAGATGAAGCGATTGAAGCAGCAAAAGTTACTATGAAAGAGGAACTTCTAGCAGAAGGGAAACCGGAAAAAGTGATCGAAGAGAGAATTTTACCAGGGAAGATTGATAGATGGATTGAGGATAATACTCAATTAGACAAAACTCATGCACTTCTTTCTCAAACATTTGTAATGGATGATTCTAAAACGGTAGAACAAGCTATTAAAGAGTGTGATCAATCAATTGAAATTGTTGAGTATGTTCGGTTTGAGCTAGGTGAAGGGATTGAGAAAAAAGAGGAAGATTTTGCAGCTGAAGTAGCAGCGCAAATGTCGTAACCTTGCATAACGAAACTTTACTTTTAGAAGCAAAGGGGATCAGTCATGATTTTGACTACCCTTTGTTTAAAGATATAAGTTTAGCACTACAAGAAAAAGAATCTATTGCTATAATTGGGGTCAGTGGCAGTGGAAAATCTACACTACTGAATATTCTTTGCTCCCTTTTGACCCCAAATAAAGGTTTAGTATACTACAATAATAAAAATATTTTTCAATTGTCCCATAAAGAGTTGTTACAAATAAGAAGAGAGAGTTTTGGTATCATCTTTCAAGCACACTATTTATTTCGTGGATTTAGTGCACTAGAAAACTTAGAAATATCAAAGTTTTTAAGTGGAAATGATATCGATAAAAAACTTCTACAACAGCTCAAAATTGATCATGTGATCAATCAAGGCATAGGTGAGTTAAGTGGTGGACAACAACAGCGTCTTTCAGTAGCGAGGGTTTTGATGAAAAAGCCAAAAGTTATATTTGCTGATGAACCTACAGGAAACTTAGATACAGCGACTGCACAAGAGCTTATTGAGGTTTTATTCACTTATATAAAAGAGCAAAATGCTGGGCTATTTATTGTAACCCATGAAGATGAGATCGCATTTGCTTGTGATAAGGTATACAAATTGGATAATTATACACTGGAGCAGTTAAAGTAAGATGAAAAATTTAATTCTCATTTCAAGAAAGCCTATTGTTGTTCAGATTTTTACTCTTATGTGTAAGAAACTTCACATTGCACTTGAAGTTTTAGATGAACCACAAATAGATCATAAAGTAGATATTATAGTAGTTGATAATGAATTTATAAGTGATAGAATAAATGTATTTAAAAGTTATTGTAAGCTTATAGGAGCTATTTCGAAAGAGGAGTTGCCTTATGAGATCGCCAATGATTTTTTAATACCTTTACCTTTTTTACCATCAACTTTACAAGATATCCTCGATACTCAAGTAGAGATATTACATAAAAGGGAAAAATCAAAAGTTTATGTATCAAATGTAGAGGTTCCTGCAGATGATGAGTTTGAAGCAGATGGTGAGCTTGAGTATGAGCAAGATATTGGTCAAACTAAAAAAGAGAATTTTGATGATCGACCAGAGCTTGCAGTAGATTATCTAGAAGGGTTAGCAGATCATATTGCTTCAGATATGGAAGAGGAGACTGATGATAGTATGGTCTCAATATCTTCAGTAAAGCAAGGGGGTATCCTTGATTCTAAAGAGCTTTCAATGATCGAAAATATGATCAATGATACCAATGAGAAAAAAATAGATCAGATGACTCAAAATATTGACACTACTCACTCTTCAGATCAATGGGAAGATCTCTCTTCTGTGATAGATCAGGCGATACAAGAGGTCAATATGATAGATGATATGGAAGATAGACCATTGGTTGTGAGTTTGAATAACTATGAGCTAGATCAACTCAAACCTCTTTTAAACCTTTTAGATCAAAGTACTATAGATGAATTGTCTGAGGGGAAAGAGATCCCATTAGTATTACAATTAGGAACACAAAGTCATAATGGATAAATTAGAAAATAGTGCAACACAACAAGGAGCTATTTTACTTCTCTCTGGTCCTAGTGGCTGTGGTAAAAGTTCATTGCTTAAAAATCTTTTTCAAAATATTGATCACTACTATTTTTCTATCTCTACTACCACACGAAGCCCAAGGGTTGGTGAGGAAGATGGGGTAGATTATTTTTTTGTTTCTAAAGAGGAGTTTAAAAAACAGATCGAAAAAAAACAATTTTTGGAGTGGGCAGAGGTTCATGGAAACTATTATGGTACATCAATACTCCCAATCAATGAGGCATTAGAAAAAAACAAATTAGTGATATTTGATATAGATGTACAAGGATTTGAGCAAGTTAAAGATCGACTGGGTGATATAACCACTTCTGTATTTATTACAACTCCAACTTTAGATGAGCTTGAAAAAAGATTGGTCAATAGAAAAACTGATACACAGCAGATTATAGAAAAACGGATAAAAAATGCCAAAGAGGAGATAGAGTATATCGACCAGTATGACTATATCTTGATCAATGATGATCTTGAAATAGCCTCATCAAAACTTTTAGCTTTGGCAAGTATTGCAAAGCTAAAAACCTCTTTAATAGATAAAGAGAGATTTTTACACTCTTGGATGAAATTTTAGGTTAATCCTTTAAATATCCTCTTTAGGCATAGGCTTTCCAAAATGATACCCTTGCATATAATCAATTCCTAAATTTTTTGTCGCTTCATAAACCTCTTTGCAACTTACAAATTCAGCTACTGTTTTGATCCCTAATTTATTGCAAAAGTTAGTAATAGACTCTACAATCAACTCTTGCTTTTTCTCTTGATCAAGTCGTTTGATTAAAGAGCCATCAATCTTAACAAAGTCTATATCTAAAGAGGCTAGAATATTAAAGTTTGAGTATCCCGCTCCAAAATCATCAATTCCAACTTGGCAGCCGTACTCTTTTACATCTAAAATAAATTTTGAAACCAACTCATAGTTATCTATCTCTTCACTCTCGAGAATCTCAAAATCTATTTTTTTCGCTTGTATTGGGTTTGATTTTAAACTTTGAAGTATAAATGCATAGGTCTCTTTATTGATAATATCATCAAACGATAAGTTGATCGCTACATGGATATCTTTTTGTTTAATAATCTCAATAACACCATTGAGCATAATTTTAATAATCAAAGGGAATAGCTTTGCTTTTTTTGCAATCGTTAAAAATTCAAATGGAGCTATTTGGGTTCCATCATCCTCTATATACCGAATAAGTGCCTCATATTTGTAAATTTCGTGAGTATGGGTATCAACTATTGGCTGTAAAAAAGGGTGAAAATTTCCATTGTTGTACCCATTTTTTATTTTTTTGATCCAATCTATATTTTTTTGGAAATCCTCTTTATGCTCAAAAAGTGATTTGTCAAAGAGTAAAATTTTCAAATATCGTTTTCTCGCTTTTTGTATAGCTCTTTGAGCATATTCAAATGTGTGCTTATCATCACTTTGAGCTATACCAATAGTGACATTGATATCCACATTTGTTTCATCTATGTTGATCCCTGTTTCATCAATATTTTGAGCAAATGTTTCACACATCTGTTTAAAATCTTCAATCGCAACATCTTGATTAGTAGAGAATACAACAAATCTATCTGAACCTACTCTATAGATTTTAAAGATATCTTGATTGAAATTATCTTGAAGCAGTTGTGTAAAACCTAAAAGTATTTTATCTCCATTGGATTCTCCATAAAGATCATTTAAAACTGAAAATTTATCTATATCAATAAGTGCTATAGTGGTATTTTGTGATTCACTGTTTTTTATATCACGAATAAGTGCATTTCTATTGGCTGTATGGGTAAGCTGGTCTCTAT
>JAGYNS010000091.1 GCA_018399655.1 Campylobacterales bacterium | reverse complement strand
ACTATTGTCAAGAGCTAGTTGGGTGATGATGGTATTTTTGTCTATAGTTGTATCAGATTGGGCTAGAGTAGGGTGAAAAGCCTTTTTGTGGTATTGGGATAAAAAAGTATATAGCAAAAGTATCCCATCGCCAGATACTATTCTTTCATAGCTTACATGTTCTGGGAACTTTTTTCTTAAGTAAAGTAAAAGCTCATCTTGTAAAGTATCTTGAGGAGCAAAATCGGTATGTCCCCCTTCAGATGCTATTGGGTGGTAATTTTTCCCATCAAAAAAGAGCATCGCTTCACCTAGTCCAGTTCCAGCTGCTATGACCGCTTTATTGCCATGATTTTTTTGTGAAGCTTGTAAGGTATAAAAATCTTTTTTCTCAAGATACAACATCCCATACGCGGTAGCTTCAAGGTCATTGATCAATACCACTTTTTGCAAGTGTAAAATCTCTTGAAGCTCTTTTGCTGAGATACTCCATGGAAGATTTGTAGTGATACATTTTTGATCTATTACGGGTCCTGCAATAGCAAAACAGGCTTTATCTATAGTCGTATCAGGATGTTTATCTTTAAAATCTTGAACGATCTGTTGCAAAGTGGTATACTCTTTGCTTTTGTATTGAGCTTCACTATAAAGAGTTATTGAGTCTTTTTCCTCTTGGTATAAAGCTATATTGACCTTTGTTCCACCTATATCTGCACTGAGTATCATAAATTATCCTTTTGTAGCTTTAATATTGTTTTATAAAGTTGCCCCAAAGCTATCCCGCTATCATTTGTCGGTATTGAGCGGGGGAGGTAGTAGTGTTTTTGGTTTTGCTCTAGTTTTGGAAGCAGTATCTCAAGAAGCGTTTTGTTTTGAAATACTCCCCCACACAATAAAATAGGCTCACGATACAATACAGCAATATCTATAACAATATCAGTAAGGGTATTTAAAAGCATAGAGCATATTTTTGTAGGGGAGGGTGGATTTGCAACAATATATTCAAGATAATCAATAGCGATACAACCATCTTTGATACTATAGGTAAAAGATTCTTTTATAGTATGGTCATATAAAGCTTCGATACGCAAGCCACTTTCCCCTTCATAAGAGATGTTTTGTAAAACCCCTGTAAGTGATGCTATAGCGTCAAATAATCTTCCCACAGAACTAGTACGAGGACAGTTGATATTTTTTGTATAACTTTGATGGAGCAGTTGTAGTTCAGTTGAACTAAATGCCTCAAGGGTGGGAAGACTCATATGCTTGAGCTCTTCTAGTGAATATTTTTCAAATAAAGCAGCCAGTGCTACGCGTCTTGGTTCTTTGATAGCTTTTGCTCCACCTAATAGTGCAATTGGGTGAAATGAATAGATTCTATTATCATTGAGAAATACCTCTCCACCCCACAAAGTTTTATCCAAACCATAGCCAGTCCCATCAAAACTAAATCCTATATAATCATTGTTTTGAAGATTGTACTCAGCTTTGAGTGCATAGATATGAGCTAAATGATGTTGCACGGCAATAAGTTCTTTATTTTGTGTTTGAGCCCATTTTGTGGTTTCATAGTTTGGGTGGATATCATGTACGATGATATCTGGCTCAAAATCATAAAATCGCCCAAAGGTCTCAATAGTTCTTAAAAAATATTCAAATGACTCAAGATGATCCAGATCCCCAATATATGGTGAAAGTATCAAAGTATCTTCAAAAGCGATCCCTATAGTGCTTTTACTATTGGCTCCTACGGCTAATATTTTTTGATCTATTGAAAATGGAAGTTTGATCACTTTGGGAGCATATCCACGAGCTAGACGAAGCATCGAAGCTTTGTCATAAATCACTTGTACGATACTATCATCAATAGCATTGATAATATCTCTATTAAAATCCACAACGATATCAATAAAAGGGAGCAGTTTTTCTATCTGCTCTTTTTCTTTGAGAATAGGCATCCCTCCCAAATTTGCACTTGTGGCAATAAGTGGGATATCAAGATGCTCAAAAAGTAAAAAGTGCAAAGGGGTGTATGGGAGCATACAGCCTATTTTGTAAATATTTGGTGCGATAAGATCACTTATACTATTGGTATCTTTTTTATCAAGGATTACTATTGGTGCCTCTTTTGAGCTTAAAAGCTTTTGTTCAGTTTGATTTACCGATGCTATGTGTTTGATCTGATCCATATCTTTACACATCAAAGCAAAAGGTTTTGAGGGTCTATTTTTATACTTTCTCAATGCCTTTATAGTCTCATCATTTGTAGCATCACAAACGATATGAAACCCACCAATCCCTTTGATAGCTAAGATTTTCCCATCTTTGATATAAGATGCAACTGTTTTGTAAGGATCATTGGAAGCAAGAGGGGTACCATTTTCATATATTGTAAGTTTAGGACCACAATCATTGCAAGAGATAGGCTGTGCGTGATAACGCCTATTGGTAGGGTCATCATACTCTTTTTGACAATGCTTACACATAGTAAATTTGTCCATAGAGGTGTTTTTTCTATCGTATGGTACAGTGTTTATGATACTGTATCTTGGACCACAGTTGGTACAGTTTGTTGCAAAATAGTTTTGGTACTGTGGGTTGGTTTTGATATCTTCAAGACACTGGTCACATACTTTGATATCAGGGGAGACAAGTGTGGTTTTGAGATCATTTGAACTAGTCTGTATGATCTCAAAATCTTGGGAATTTTGAACTGAAATAGGGTGCTTTTCAAAGCTATCGATATGAGCCAAAGGGGGAAGCTCTTCTAAAAAACACTCATCAAAAAGCTCTATATCTTTTACTTTTCCCTCAAGCTCTAGTATCACTCCAGCAGAGCTATTGTGTACAAATCCACGCAAAGTTAGCTTTGTGGCTAATTGATACACAAAAGGGCGAAATCCAACCCCTTGAACAATCCCTTTGATCGTATATCTATATCGTATCATCGCAAAAGTTTATCAAGCTTGTTTTGTAAAAGCTCAAGATGAACAATAAGGTTGTAATACTCCCCTTTGTATGATAGAGGTACATCTACTTTTCTATCGACTTGAGCTTTGAGATCATCAAGCTCTTTTTGGAGCTCTTTTGGATCTACAGAATCATTGTGAAGCTTTTTATTGATCGCATCAAGTTTATCATACCATCGAAATATCCTTGCACGAGTTGTAAGAATATACAGTGGAATGATACTTTTAAAAAGTGGAATGATCAACCAAATAATAGGGATAATCAAAAGTTTGAGCCTATCAATATTTGAAGCGATCCAATAGGGAAAAATCTTCTCAAGCCACGATTCGCCATTGATAATATACAGCTTTGCATCATCATTCATAGGGGCATCGACTGAGCCCATATTGATAAACTCTCCACTATTTTGGAAAAAATCTTGACCGCTATGGATCTCATTGACTTTTTTTAAAAATATCCGTATAAGCTCCCCTGGCACTTCATTGTGAGCTACAAGGTTTTGAGTTGTGCTTAGTAGATTGACATCATTTGAGGGGATATTTTTATAAAGATCGATACTCCCCTCATAGAGTTTGAGTGGTTTGAGATAATCAAACTTTTGAGTATAAGCATTGATCCTTTTGATACTCATAAGCTCTATGGTAGGATCATCAAGAAGAGCTTGAATAGAGGGGTTGTTTCTTGTAGCAAGAGTGATAAAAATATCGATAGTATCATCTTGTAAATATTTTAGTGCCTGCTCATCTTGGATATAAGTGGTATTGACATTGTCTATAAGACCATTTTGTTCTGAGAGTTTATTGGCTAGATCATAAGTGCCATCATTGGTGATACTGATCCCCACATTTTTTCCAGTAGCTTCTATAAGATAGTTCATCTTATATCCATCATTTTTATAAAAAACCCACAAAGGCTCATAATAAACACTTGCTAAGGATTCTATTTGGTATTCTCTTTTATTGAGTAAAATTCCACTATGGACAAACCCTACATCGGCTTTTTTATTGTGAAGGTAGCCTATGGTATCAAGACTTCCATTGGTAGGAACTATCTCTAGTTCTACCCCTTCACTTTTAAGTAACGCTTTGTAGGAAAGTGCATAGGCGTAGCTATCACTCCCAACAGCTCCCGTTGCCATAGTAAGGGACATCTTTGGAGCAGGCTTTGTCACTTGGATATAGGCAAAAATCACTATAAAAAGTATTGCGGCTATTACAAGCCATATTTTTGATAACTTCATAGAATAATTGTATCAAATTATATCTAAGGGTGCAATTTTATCCCATTTTCATGGAGTACTATTTGATTACTTTGTTGTAATTGATTTAGGGCTCTTTTGAAGTTTTTTTTGCTCATCTCAAACATATTTTGAATCTCCTCTGGATCGCTTTTGGAATTTAGAGCTACAAAGCCATCATGTTGTTTCAGTATTTCAAGTATCTTACTAAGAGTTTCATCATCATTTTTTACCCCAACTTTTTGAAGGGTGATATCAAGCTTCCCATCATCCCGTACTGTTTTGATAAATGCTTGCTTTGTATCACCTGTGTGAAGTGGCTCAAATACCTCATTTTTGTAAATAAGTCCCTCATACAAATTGTCTACAATCACTTTAAACCCAAGTGGTGTAGTCGCCATAACTAAAACAGTTACAGGGTCATTTCTTTTGAGATTTTTTGTATCTTTTGAAAGATAAGAGGTGATCTTCTCAACACCTACAAGTCGCCCACTATCCTCATCTTCGATCACTCGTATAATTCTTTTTTGCCCTTTTTTAAAAGGTGACTTTTGTCTATTTTTAGGGACGAGCAAATCTTTTTGTAAACCCATATCCACAAACGCCCCAAAAGGTGCCGTATCTACCACTTCTAAAAAAGCAAACTGATCTTTGTACGCTTTTGGAGTCTCAGTAGTTGCCACTAGTCTATCTTCACTATCAGTATAGATAAACACCTCTATCTCATCGCCTATATTCATAGTATCTGTAATATAAAGATTTGGAAGTAAAACCTCCTCCTCATCTTGGGCTATAAGGTAAAATCCATTTTCTGTTTCTCGATTTATTTTGAGGGTATTGAGCTTTCCTAGTTCTATATATTTTTCCATCTGTTTTGTTTTTTCCCTTTGTTATCAACTTATATCTTATAAATAATAGCCAAAATCAGTTTAAATCCTGTGTTGGCTGCCAATGATATTTATAAATATGGGTTTGGTAGATGTCATTGAGTTTGATTGTTTTTGTAGGTTTTGTTTTGGGCAAAGCAAAAGTACTACTTACGATATAAGTTTCGCAAGAGAGTTCAGCCTCTAGCTTTTCATGAAGCGCAACCATCCCTTGAGGAAAAAGATAACAAAACAAAACAGACCCACTGCTAAGATCAGCTTTTGTAAAGTCCTTGCGGTAGAGTGTAAGATTATCAAGACCTAAAAAATATTTTCGAGCCACCGAAACTATCCACGGAAACCATGAAAGCTCATAACCGATCACTTGCTGATGGGGATATTTTTTCGCAACAGCTATTACAAGCGTCCCCCACCCAGAACCTAGATCAATCAAAGGCTTGTCTTGCGGAAGCTGAACCATATCAATCATCGCTTGACAAGCTTTATTTGAACTCATCATAGGTGAGATCCCAGTTTTGAGCGTGCTATATACAATAGAAAACGCAACAACAAGAGTAAGTACAATAGCTAGTATTTCAAGAAGAGTCATATTTGTTATAGGTGGTTAATCTATATCCTCAAATCTTAGACAAAGTATATCTACTGTTTTTTTCTAGGTCAGTATGAAATTTTTCACTTGCGCTGATTTTATCTTTTGCAATGATTATATTTGAATGACTATTGTTTACAAAATTCATCGATTCGACCAGTGGCAACTGTGCCACGTCCT
>JAGYNS010000090.1 GCA_018399655.1 Campylobacterales bacterium | reverse complement strand
AGAAAGAACAACTAAAGCAGATAATAAGAGATTTTCATCTCAGTGACAATTTTGATGTAAAACCTCGTACTTTAAAGCCTCCTATTGGTACTAAAAAGATAATAACTCTTATAGGGGTAAGAAGGTGTGGAAAGACTTCTATTTTGTATCATATGATCAATGAACTTTGCCAAAAGGTTGAAAAAAGTAAAATACTATTTTTAAATTTTGAAGATGAGCGATTAGAGCTTGATAGTGATGATCTTGATTTGATACTACAAGGGTATATGGAGCTTTATCCAGAACAGAATTTGAGTGATTGCTATTTGTTTTTTGATGAAATTCAAAATATATCAAATTGGGAAAAGTTTATTAGAAGGGTATATGACACTCATACAAAAAATATTTTTATTACAGGTTCAAACTCAAAACTTTTAAGTAGTGAGATAGCTACAAGCTTAAGAGGAAGAACGCTGTGCTTTCAAGTTTTCCCTTTGTCGTTTAAAGAGTATTTATCTTTTAAAGATGTAGATATTGATCTTTATTCATCTAAAAGTTTGGCTCATATAAAAAATGCACAAAGTGAGTTTTTAAAAAATGGTGGATTTCCAGAAACACTATTTTTAGATGAAATCTATACAAATCAAATATTACAAGAGTATTTTAATGTACTTCTTTATAAAGATTTAGCTGAGCGATATAATATTACAAATACGATAGCATTGAAATTTTTTCTTAAAAGAATTATAGCCTCATCTACGAAACAAATATCGATAAATAAAATATATAATGAACTTAAATCAAGTGGTGTCAAAATAGGTAAAAATACACTTTATGACTTTTTAGAGTATGTACAAAATATCTATTTAGCTCTAACTCTTCAAAGGTATGATAGATCCCTTGTAAATAAAGAACTTGGGGAGAAAAAGATATATAGCATCGATATAGGCTTAAATAACGCTATAGAGTTTAAATTTTCTGACAATATAGGCAAAGCTTTGGAAAATGGAGTATTTTTAGAGCTTAAAAGAAACTGTGATGAAGTGTATTATTATAGGTCACAAAAAAGTGAATGTGATTTTGTCATATCAACTAAGGGAAAAATAACTGATGCTATTCAAGTAACTTATGATATGAGTGATACACATACTAAACAAAGAGAAATAAAAGGCTTAGTGGAGGCTTGTCACGAGTTTGACTTATCATATGGTACTATTGTAAGTTATGATAGTGAAGATCAATTTGAAGTAGAAGATGTAAAAATTAGTGTAATACCATTTTACAAGATGGATAAAATTTTATCCATCAAGTGCGATTGATTTGCTAAAGTAGGGGTTTGATAGTTGATATTTACTCAAAATTCGACTGTATAAAACGCTATTTTGGAACATATCACCCATCATGATGATATTTTCAATTTTAAATTTTGTTTTGAGCTGATTAAGGGTATTTATAGCCATATCAGCAAGTGCTTCAAAAATAGAGTATGCTAGATAATGCATCTCAACCCCTGCAAGCTTAAAGCTAATAATAGAGCCTATAAAAGAGTCATAATCAAACCCTTCATCAGTAAAATTGGTATCGATCTTTAAACCACCATTTCCACGAAATTCATACCCTTTATCACTCACGCCACCAAATGTTTTATCATCAAGCTCTAAAATAGTAGCGATGGTCTCAAAAAAATCCATCTGTCTATTTTGCTCAAGAGTTGAAGCTAGGGTAGGCTCCTTGGATCGAAAGTTTTCAAAAAGGGTGGCTCGTTTTTCACTCTTTTGAAAGTTTTCAAGGAGAGTTTCTAAGCAAAATGGATCAAGTGTAATCACTGACTTTGATCCAAGCTCATTGGATACTAAAAAGCTAATCCCTTTAGAGCTTAAATTGGCTGCTATTGCCCCTTTGTCAAAGTTTGCTTCATTTTTAATGTTTAAAAATCGATTGACAACTGGGTCGTCATGGAGATTTTCTAAAGGCGTGGCTACTCTAGAAGCTTTTATGATGGTTTTATTTTGTTGTACTACCACCACTTTAAGATCATCCAAATCTTGAAAAAATAGATAATCTACCTCGCTTTCTTTTGCATTGATAGAGGCTAGGGTGCTTCTATTGTTGTAAGGTGCTTTTACATAGATAAACTTTTTTCCTGTGAGGTTTTTAAGGGTTTCATCTTTGATAGTAGCTTTGATAGTTGGTTTTTCGATACTAAAAAGAGCGGTGATCTCATCATCTGTTAAGATAAAGAGCTCATGAATTTTAGAAGCATTGGTAATAAGAACAGATGATCCCTCACTATAATGTGGAGAGAAAATGGTATAGTCTTCATAGTTTTTCTCTACTGGGTTACTATAGTGATCACACTTTAAAGACTCATCAAGATAATACTCACTGCTAGGGTCATTGAGTAGCTCAAGACATCTATTGCACGGGGCTATGTTGTACTGTGGTGAATCAAAGTGAGTCTTTTCAAGGCCCTGTGTGGTTTGTGTTGTCTCTATCTTTCCTAAAAACAAAGAGTGGGGAAGATATTTTGCAATATTTTCATTGAACTTTTTGATATTTTGATCATTTTCATCTATAAGTAAAACAAGTGCATCTTTCGTTTGAGATACACTTGCTTGAACTTCACTTCTATTTATAATATTTTGTAAAAATCCCCCAAAATATCGATTGGGACTATGAAACTTTATAGTTTGTTTTGTCATGGTACTCCTTACACTGGCTTTGTGGATCTTTGTAGTTTGAGATGATATTTTCTAGTGTTGTTTCATCTGTTTTTTTTAAATGTTGTATCCCTGATTTTTCAAGTTGATCAAGAGTAGTTTTTATAAAGTGGGGAAACTGAGTTTGAAGTGTTTGACTCAATCCTACATTTACGCTAGAGATATCTTCAGGGACTATCCCTATGATATTGACTTCAGCCATTTTATCTAATAGGGAGCAGATCTCAAGCATCTCAACAATCTCCACTTCATGGGCAGTTTGCTTATAGCTTCCAAGCCCTAAAAGTTCATTGGCAGGAAGATTATAAATCGATCCTGCTGTATCGTTTTCCATAGTGATAGTATCAAGTATCAAAACTCTATCATAATCTTGATAGTAAGTCATAAGCTGAAATCCCAAAACTCCCCCATCTACAAAAGTGATATCTTTGTCAAAAGTGAAGTTTTGTTCTAAATATTTTTGTGCATAAACTCCAACACCCTCATCTTGAAAGATGATGGTTCCTGCACCTACTACAGCTGTTCTCACTATTTTTTCTC
Organism: Campylobacterales bacterium; assembly: GCA_018399655.1. GTDB lineage: Bacteria > Campylobacterota > Campylobacteria > Campylobacterales > Arcobacteraceae > JAIOSF01. The sequence goes on along the minus strand of JAGYNS010000090.1, from coordinate 2,608 downwards.
TTCCTCTTTGATATATTTGCTACCACCTACAACAATCGAGATATCACCCTCTTGCCAAAATATAGTTCGCCATATTTGATAATAGATATGAAACATTACCCATACGATGATCGCATACATAGTGATATGGTGTGACATTCTTACATCCATATAAGTACCACCAGTTGCCCAAACAGTCCAATCTGTAAACAGATGTAATATCCAAGGCCACCAAGTACCAATAGAGCTATGCCCAGAAGCTAGTCCATGTACATAAAGCTGTAGACCAGTTAAAAGCATCCATAGAAGCATCAAGTGAAATACAAAGAAAAATACTGCATTAAAACTATCCCCATGAGTAGAGTCAAATTTTTTCACTCTATTTAAGGTAATAAGGTTGATAAATACTTCCCAAAACTCTTTTATATTATGGGTATTTGGGATCAGCTTTTTATATGGTTTTTCAAATCGTGAGAAAAAGTATAAATAAGCGATCACAATAGAACTCACATCAAATATAATAGCTGCCACAAAGTGAATATATCGATTCCAAGCCATTACAAAAGTAGTCGCAGCATCATCTGCTATAAAACTTTGATAATAAGGATTGGCTATATAAAGCCCAGTGGCAACCGCTAAAACCATACAAATAGCGACTACCCAATGGTTCCACCGCATAAATGCGGTCATTCTTTTTACTTTTTTGTAACTCATTGTGTACCCCTTACTTTATATTGCACAACTTGTGTTCACTTTAAAGCTACTTAACTCTTTCCCTTTAGTATCAACAATATGCACCGCACAAGCAATACATGGATCAAAACTATGGATAGTTCGTAATATCTCTAAAGGTTGATCCACATTGGCAACTTTTGTTCCAATAAGAGCTGCTTCATATGCCCCCATTCTATCTTTATAATCTCTTGGAGCCGCATTCCATGTACTTGGAACTACTGCTTGATAGTTTTCTATTTTTCCATCTTTGATTTTTACCCAGTGTCCTAAACCACCTCGTGGAGCTTCAGCAAGACCGTGACCTTTTGCATCTTTTGAAACTTTATCAAAGTCAAAATCTGTCCAAGTAGAAAGATCTCCACTAGCAACATTTGCAGCTAATTCATCAACCCACTCAATCATCACATCAGCCATAAGCTCAGTTTCAATAGCTCTTGCAGCAGTTCTACCAACTGTTGAGAATAGGGCAGCTGTTGGAGCTGGTTTTCCAAGTCCTAGTTTATCTCCTAAAAGTGCAAGGAAATTTGTCACATATTTTGTGATTCTTTCATCTCCTGCAGCAACACCTACTACCATACGAGCCAGTGGTCCCACCTCTACACGATTGTCATCATAGATTGGAGATTTGATCCAAGAGTATTTCTCATCGGTTTTTAGATAGCTATACCCATCTGCTTTTTTCTCTAGACCTGTAAACTTTGGATTGGTCGTACCATCGTATGGATGTTGCGGTCCACTTGCATCATACCATGCGTGAGTCACATCTTCTACAACTTTTGTTTGATCAAATGGGATATAATTTGTTAGATCACCATTGAGTACAACCCCTGAAGGGAAAAGATTTTTTGCATTGTAAAAACCTGTATCATCTAGTTTAAAATCCCCATAAGACATAAAGTTTTTAAGACCAGCTCCCGTTCCATCCAATGCTTCATCTACATATTTTACCCCTGCCATTGCAAGGTCAGGCATATAAGCTGTTTTGATAAAGTGTGTGAATTTTTTGAGTAAAGTTTTAAACAGAGCAATTCGTGCTGGGTTTTTGATATCTTGTACACAAGTGACTCCACCTACAACCAATGATTGTGGGTGTGGCATTTTCCCACCAAAAATTGCCATAAGCTTTGCAGCATCTCTTTGAAGATCAAGTGCTTGTAAGTAGTGAGCTGTTGCAATAAGATTTTGCTCAGGGGTTAATTTATAAGATTTGTTCCCCCAATAGGCATTTGAAAAGATCCCAAGTCTTCCTTGCTTGACAAACTTTGTCAATCTCTCTTGGATCTGAATAAGTTCAGACTTGCTTACCCCATAAGGAGTTCTTGACCAATTGAAACTCTCCGCTTCCGCTTTTGCTGGATCTGCTTTTAAAGCACTTGTGATATCTACCCAGTCAAGTCCGTGAAGATGATAGAAATGTACCACATGGTCATGGATATATAAAGCCCCTTGGATAAGGTTTCTTACGATTCTTGCATTTTTTGGGATAGTTACATCAAAAGCATGCTCAACCGCTTCGATACTTCTTTGGTAGTGAGTTCCTGTACACACCCCACAGATCCTCATAGCAAGAAGCCCAGCATCTCTTGGGTCTCTCCCTCTTAAGATCTCTTCAATTCCTCGAAACATTGTAGAACTAGCGTATGCGTCTTGGATAACATTGTTATCATCAATAACCGCCTCTACTCTTAAATGTCCCTCAATTCGTGTAATTGGGTCTACAATTATATGTTTGCTCATCTTCTACTCCTCACTTTGTTCTTTTTTCCCTGCAGCTATACTAGCAGCAGCATGGATACCAATACCGATACCCGCAGCGGTTAATAATCCTAAACCAAACTGATCAATAGCACTTTCAACTCCACCACCTGGGGCTTTTACTACGCTATTAGAGATT
>JAGYNS010000009.1 GCA_018399655.1 Campylobacterales bacterium | reverse complement strand
GTAGAGCAGCCTTTTGTAAGTGGAATAAATGGTGTAGCTTGGGACACAGTAGAGTTTCCATCACAGTTCTTAGAGTATTTTGCTTACGATAAAGAGGTGTTACAGATGTTTGCTATACATTATCAAACTCACGAGGTGTTAGACGATGATGCTATTGAAAAATTGATCCGTGCTAGAAACTTTCAATCATCTTTATCAACTCTTCGACAAGTGGAGTTTGCACTGTTTGATTTTAAACTCCATCAAACCTTATACAAAGAGGATGAGGTACAAACACTGCTAGATAGTATAAGAGAGGAAATAGCAGTGATATTGCCACCTTCTTATAATAGATTTCAAAATGGTTTTAGCCATATCTTTGCAGGTGGATATGCAGCAGGTTATTATAGCTATAAGTGGGCGGAAGTTTTAAGTGCGGATGCTTTTTATATGTTTATTGAAAATGGGGTTTTAAATGAACACTTAGCTCGAAAATACAAAGATATCGTACTAGGTAAGGGGGGTAGTGTAGATATGAATATCCTCTATAAGGATTTTACAGATGGCAAAGAACCTGATCTAAAATCACTCCTTAGAATTGATGGAATTATCAGTTAGTTTTAGCTATGATTCAGATATTTTATTACACTGAAAAAGGTTTCACTTATGGAAGACAATAACACTATTATACAACTTAACGATGCTTTAAACCAACTACTTGATGCGTATGATTCACTTCGTGAAGAAAATGATCAGCTTCAAGCTACTATAGATGAACAAGCTCAAACAATAGAAAAGCTTGAGTATGACAATGGAAATTTAGAAGAGAGGGTAGAGGCACTCACTTCAACTACAAAGCACCATTCAACTGAGCTAGATACTATGCTAGGGAGAATCAAATCAACTCTTGGTGCCACAGCTCCAACACAAGAGGTGCAAACAGCTTCAAACAATGATGGTGATGTAGAACCAGAAGAGCAGACTCAAAGTGAAGATATCCAAATAACGATGGAAGAATCAACTATCTTCACTCAAGAGGAACCAAAGCAAGAAGAGAAAAAAGAGACAACGAGTAGTAAAGAGATCGACCTAGGAAGGATGCAATCACTTCTTAATGGTTTCAATAGCTAATTAGCCTTGTTGTTTCTATTAGATAATCAGCTATTTTGCAACACATTCGATATTGAAAGTTTTGAACAAGTAGCTACTAAAATCGATACTATGGCACCTTCAGTCGTTGAGTATTATTTAAGCGACTTAGCTGCCACAGTTGACTCCCAAGCATCATTAAACTATTCACAGATCCAATATAAAGTTGACTTTCAAGAGTATAGCTTACTTCTTGACTACGATGAGAATATCTACTTAGAGTTTGTGCAAAATAGTGAAGATGATTATGAAACAGGGGCTTTGTGGTAATATATTCTATTTTGTAAAGAATTTATATTATGTTAACCAATCAATACACTACAAAAGTGACTACTTCTTGTAGCCACTCCTTATATAAGTATCTCTCTATTCCCTTTCGCATTCGCTTCAGATAGTACCCCTGTTTTTTCTAACTGCTCTATAATAGTAGCTGATCTGTTATAGCCTATTTTTAATCTTCTTTGTAGATAACTAATAGAGCTTTTTTGATCTTGTAAAACAACTAATTTTGCTTGCTCATACAACTCATCAAGTTCCCCTACACTAACATTGGTATCGCCACTACTTGAGAAATCATCTTTTTGCTCTTTTAAAAAGCTTGTATCGTAGTTTGCTTCCCTTTGCATTTTTAAAAACTCTACAACTTTTTCTATCTCTTTTTCATCACTCCAAGGGGCATGAACTCTTACAAGTGAACTAGAACCAGGAGGGGTAAATAGCATATCCCCTCTTCCTAGAAGTGATTCTGCTCCCATACCATCAAGAATGATTTTACTATCTACTTTTTGACCCACTTTGTAGCTTATTCTACTAGGAAGGTTTGCTTTGATAAGTCCAGTTACAACATCTACCGAAGGTCTTTGAGTAGCTACAATTAAGTGGATCCCTGAAGCTCTTGCCATCTGAGCCAATCGTGCAATTGATAGCTCCACATCTTTCCCACTTGTCATCATAAGATCAGCCAACTCATCAATGATGATCACTATGTATGGAAATGGCTCATATCCATTGGCTTTAGCTTTTTCATTATAGTTTTCTATGTTTTTTGTTCTTGTATCAGCCATCTTTGCATATCTTTTTTCCATCTCAGCTACCATATTTGCTAGTGCATTAATTGCTTCTGTTGGTTTGGTAATAACTGGCGTTAAAAGATGTGGAATATCATTATACATAGAAAACTCTAGCATCTTTGGATCGATCATAATAAGCTTTAGATTGTCTGGAGAGTTTTTATAGAGCATTGAAAGAATCATCCCATTTAGCCCTACACTTTTTCCACTTCCTGTAGTTCCAGCTATAAGTAAGTGTGGAAGTTTTTTAAGATCTGTTATAAATGGATTTCCAACAATATCTTTTCCTAAAATCATAGTAAGTGGAGAGGAAGCATCTTGAAAATATTTGCTCTCAAGAATCTCTCTTATATATATAGTTTGTGTCTCTTCATTTGGAACTTCTATACCAACCACATCTTTGCCAGGAATCGGTGCTTGAATCCTTATAGTTGTAGCTTTTAAAGCCATTGCAAGATCATCTTGAAGATTGAGTATTTTTGATACTTTTACATTTGGAGCTGGTTTAAACTCAAAAGTAGTTACAATTGGACCTGTATAGGTTCGTACCACATCCCCTTCTATTTTAAACATACTCAATTTTTCTAGCAAGTCCCCTATTTTGGTATCTATAAAGGCTTCATCAACTTTGTTTTTTGAAGAGGCTTGAGGTTTTTGAAAAAATGAAGTTGGTGGCAATTGAAAATCTTTTGGTGCTTCAGTTTTCCCTTGTTCTATATCTTCTAGTAGCTTTTTATTCTCCTCTAGTTCACTTACTATAAGTGAGCTTTTTGGCTGGGGTGTCACTACCTCCTCTAAAGACTTTTCTTGAATCTTTTCTACAAATTGCTCTTCATCCTGCTGTTTAGGTTCATCTTGAGTACTGTTTTTTTCTAACTCTTGAGTCTTTGGTAGCTCTTGCTCTTTTGGTTGGGGAGTATCAAAAGGGGTTTCTACCGATTTTATTTGCATATTTGGGATGCTACTATAGTCATAATCATCTTCATAATCTTCAAGTTTGATCTCAGCTGTGTCCCCTACCTCTTCTACTACTACTTTTTGTTCATGATGGTTTTTTTTAATTTTTTTTGGTGGTTCTTTTATCTCATTTTTTGGATAGTTTATTTTAAAAAAATCAATAAATTTCTCTTTAGTATTTTCAAATTTTGTATGTATAGCCAATGAACTTGATTCTACTAGGACTAAAACCGATGTTATAAATCCAATCATAAATACTATCCATAAGCCAGTTAGCCCTATAAAAGGGAGAAAAAATTCTACAAGCACATCGCCTATTTTTCCTGACATATCATTTTTGACAACCAATGATTGTAGAACAATCAAAGAGATACTCAAAAGTGCATACGCAACAGTTTTTTGAATCGGTTTTTCTATAATAGAGAAGTTGAGTTTATACAAAGGTAGAAGAAGTACAATAAGATATATATATGCTAAATATCCTAAATACTCTTTAGAATATAAAGAGACAAGATGCCCTATTTTCCCTACACTTTGTATGTCTGATACAAAAATAGAATATGAAAAAAATATAAGTATAAATGCAAAAATTAATGATATGATTTTTGTTGCTATGATCTATCCTTTTACGCTTTTAAGAAAGCAGTTTTTGAATTTTGCCTTGTAATCGAAGCCAAGTTCGATGTTCCATGAGTGGAAATCCAGCCCATTGTTTTTTTGGTGTGGTGATAGTTTTTGTTACTCCACCTCTTGCAGAGATTGTTGTAAAAGGTGCGATTGTAATATGCCCTACTGATCCACTTTGGGCTCCCATCACCACATACTGCTCTAGGTTACATGATCCTGCAAGTCCAGCTTGAGCTGCTATTACTGAGCCTTTTTTTATAACACAGTTATGCCCTATTTGTACAAGATTGTCAATATGTACTTTATCTTCAATGATGGTACTTGTAAAAGCAGCTCTATCTATTGTAGTGTTTGCTCCTATCTCCACATCATCACCTATGATTACATTTCCATTTTGATAGATTTTGATATGGTTTCCTGCTTTATCAGTTGCAAATCCAAAACCATCACTTCCTATCACTGCACCTGAGTGGATAATAGTGTTATCTCCAATGATACAATCTCTATAAACAGTTACATTTGGATAGATGATACAGCTATTTCCTATTTTTACATTGTCCCCAATGGTACTGTTTGCCATAATAATTGTATTTGAACCTATGGTAGTGTTTTTTCCTAAGAAAGCATTATTTTGAACAACACTATTCTTCCCAACTACAGCAGTGTTCCCATCAGTTTCAATTACCTTTGGTGCAAAATATTTTGAAGCGTATGCCAATTTGATATATGGCTCTTCACACACTAAAGCTATGGTATGTGAAGGGACAAGATCAATATACTCTTTGCTGATTAATACTGCAGCAGCAACTGTTTTCTCTAGTTCATCTTTATATTTTTTATTTTGAAAGAATGAAACTTGATCATCTGTAGCATCTTGCAGTGTATTGAGTCCAACGATCTGTTTATCATTCTGCAGGAACTCAATATCAAGCTTTTTGCACAACTGGCTTAAAAGCACTCTTATCTCTCCATTGAGACAACACCACTTCGTACTATCTCTAAAGGTTTAAATTTTTCTATTATTTTTATAAAGTTTTCTATCCGTTTTGGCTCATCTGTTGCTGAAATAACTACCGCTTCATGGGTTACATTTTGAATAGCTCCATTGTATGCTCTTGCAATCACATCAAGATCACTTAAATTTTGATCAATTGGAACCTTGATAAGAACAGTATCCTTCTCTATAGCATCTTTATGTTCAATAACTTTTAAAACAGGTACTAATTTGTTAAGTTGCTTTACTATTTGATCTATTACTCTTGCTCTTCCATTAGTAATAATAGTCATTCGTGAATATTCACTATTATGAATAGGAGCTACAGTTAGACTATCTATATTATATCCTCTTGCAGAGAAAAGATCTACCACACGACTTAATACTGATTCTTTATTGACAACAATAACTGACAGCACTTCTCTTTTCTCTTCACTGTCATAAAAATCTTTAAAGTTATTCATCACTTTTCCCCTTTGTCTTCTAAAAGAAGCATATCATCTAAAGCATGTCCATTTGGAACCATTGGTAAAACCTCTTCTCTTCGATCAATAATAACCTCAATCATTGCAACTTTGTTTGAATCAACCGCATCTTGTAAAGCTTTGTCAAACTCCTCTTTTGTATGTACAGTATATCCTACACCACCCATAGACTCAGCAAGTTTTATAAAATCTGCTTGAATCTCAAGATTGGTTTCTGAGAGTCTATCCTCATAAAATCTTGTTTGCCACTGTCGTACCATCCCTAGATAGTTATTGTTTAAAATAATATTGATGTGTGGAAGGTTGTATTGGGTACAAGTGATGATCTCTTGAATATTCATCATAATAGACCCATCACCTGTAAAGTTTACAACTGTCTTTTCAGGGTTGGCTCTTTTAGCTCCCATAGCATAAGGAAGCCCTACCCCCATCGTTCCTAGACCCCCACTTGTCATCCATTGTCGTGGATAATTAAATGGATAAAATTGCGCTGTCCACATTTGGTGTTGTCCAACATCTGTACAAATAAGAGCTTCATCCCCTAAAAGCTCCCCTACTCGCTGAATTGCCCATTGAGGTTTTAATCTATCACTATCTTCAAAATATTTTAAAGGTTCCTCTTTTTGATACTCTGCAAGCTTCTCTACCCATGGTTTGTAGTCATTAAAGTCAAAATCTTTTAAATGCTCTAGCATCTGACCCATTACCACTTTAAGATCCCCAACTATTGGATAGTTTGGCTTCACTATTTTTGCGATACTTGCAGGATCAATATCTACATGAACCACATGGGCTTTTTTAGCAAATACATCAAGTCGCCCTGTTACTCTATCATCAAATCGAGCTCCCAAAGCAATGATCATATCAGTTTGACTCATCGCCATATTTGCGGCATACTCTCCATGCATCCCTAACATTCCAAAAAGAAGATCATCATCACTTCTCATAACCCCTCTTGCCATCAAAGTTTCAACAACAGGAATCCCAGTGTGATGAGCAAATTCTCTTATCTCATCAGAACAATTTGAGAGTACGGCACCACCACCAATATAAAGTAAAGGTCTTTTTTTCTCACTGATATGTTTAAGTGCTGCTTTGATTTGCCGAATATTCCCTTTCACTGTTGGTTTATATGTTGGTAAATCAAACTCTTGATCATAATTAAAATGGGTCAAATCAGCACTTACATCTTTTGGAAGATCGATATGCACTGGACCTGGTCTTCCTGTTCGTGCTATATGAAAAGCTATTTTTAAAACTCTTGTAAGTTCGCTAATATCATTTACTAGAAAGTTGTGCTTTGTACACGATCTACTAATACCAACTGCATCAATCTCTTGGAATGCATCAGTTCCTATTACAGCCGTAGGTACCTGTCCACTAATCACAACCATAGGTATGCTATCTGTATATGCTGTAGCTAGTCCAGTTACTGCGTTGGTAAATCCTGGACCACTCGTTACAATAGCGACCCCTACTTTCCCACTGCTTCTTGCATACGCATCAGCTGCGTGAACCGCAGCTTGTTCATGTTTGGTTAGTATATGCTGAAAATGATCTTGTTTGTATATCTCATCATATACATTCATAATCGCACCACCAGGGTAACCAAAAACCACTTCAGTCCCTTCCCTTTTAAGGGCTTCAATCACAATTTGTGAACCTGTCAATTTTTCATTCTCATCACTTGAATGGTAACTCATATAGTTTCTCTTTTCTTATGGATTAAAATATGGAGATTTTATCGAAAAGTAGATTAAAAAAGTATGAGTTAAGGGTGAGGGATCTTTATTTTAGAATTAAGCAAGTACCCTACTACGATAATAAGTTATTTTTAAGAAAAGATTAGTAAAAATAGTGTATAATTAAATAAAGCATAAAAAAGGGAGGAGTTATTATGAATTTAACACAAATTAACAGTTTAAATTTTTCAAGTACCAGTCAGTTACAAAATGAAAAAGTGTCACAAAATTCATCTGTTCAATTAGATTTATCAATAACTCTTTCAAGAACAGATAGGGTTGATTTAAGCCACAAGGCACAAACCCTTTTTGTAAGCAACCTTTTATCAAATATGACAAAACTGTCAAACTTTCAAAACTACTCAATCAAATATATCCAAACAAACTGATATACTCAATCAAATAGAGTTTTCTATTAAAAGTGGTTTCAAACCCTATAGCAACAAATAATCTCAATGATATACAACCAAAGATTGCCAATTTGGATTGCTCAGTTCAATCAATATCAAAAGAGATCTCCTCAACCTCTTTAGTGGATATCTCTCAAGAGGAGAGTCGAGTCTATTTTGATGGAATTTTTAGGCAAAACCATTGAGTTCTGAAGAGATTTATGATGAAGTTAACTCCCAAAGAGAAAGATTAGAACAGATAAATAAAATTGCTGACCAAGAGGCTATAAACACTATTAATGATACAAAAAACAATGTTTAATAGAGAAAAACAAGAGTTAGTAGCACAAAACCACAACTTAAAGAGTTTGACTTTGGTTCTCTAAGTAGCAATTTTGAGTCAAAATCACTTCAGGATTTGCAAGGTTCTATGGTAGATACTCAAGCAAATGCAAATCTTGAACAAAACATCAAACCCTTTGCCTCTAAGATTTTTTACTAAAGGTGGGGAATTTTTAATTTCGAATTAAGAAGATACCCTATAATAATCATTAAACCTAAAACAATATTCTCATTGGGTATCAATTCATAAGCCCATCCAAGATACACTCCCACAATAAAATTGCTCCAAGAGGTGTAGGAACCCCTATAAAAATGTTTACTTACCTCACCCTCATTTGAGTTTATATTAAACTATATAAGTCTTCTAAGTCCTGAAATCACATAATAAATAAATGCAAAAGCAACAAAAGTTGTATTTAAAAATGTATTTTCTCTAACACACCCTAAAATATAATGTCATCAACAAGAGACAATTTAAAAAGATAAAATTTCAAATGAACTGAATAATCCTAAACAGAAGAAAAAGATGTATTTTATATTTTCTCTTAATAATAATATCAAAGGCTCCCGCCATCCATGCAAATAATGCTGCTGCAAAAAAATCTCCATGGGTTAAAAAGTAAATTGCAAAAATCCCTGCCGTGATATTAAAAAATGTCACGATATTTGCTAAATTGAAATGACTGTTTTTGTTAAATAAGAAACTCATAGTGTATATTGATCCCTTCCATTCTCTTTTGATATATAAAGTTTTTGATCTGCGATTTTATAAAGCTGTGTTCGTGTAAGATTATAAGTTGATTGATTGATCAAAACAACCCCCATAGAGAGTGTTAAATAGCCTGTTTTACTTGCCCTATGCACCACTTTTTTGGATGCGATTGCTTGTTGAAGTTGTTGCAATCTTTTTTCAAGTGTTTCTTGAGTGATATTAAATACAATAATACCAAACTCCTCACCCCCTAATCGAAATACATAATCATACTCTTTGTCAAACAGTGTATCTAAAGTTTGTGCAACTGCTTTAAGTGCGATATCTCCAGCGTCATGACCATATGTGTCATTAAATTGCTTAAAAAAATCTATATCTATCATCACAAAAACACTTTGCCACTCATTATCCCTACTTATAGCTGTAGTTTCATCCATAATTGTATCAAAGTATTTTCGATTGTACAATCCTGTAAGTCCATCAGTGATTGAGTCTGATTTGTACTTATTGACCAAATATTCCAATTTATTATGGCTTTTCATGGTAGTTATTACAGTAAAAAGTATAAAAACAGCAATAGAAACAATAATAAATATCTGATTGTAAAGTAGATAATCACTCACCTCTTCATATCGCTGTAAAAACTTTTTTCTTTGAATAGAAGCAGAGCTCACCTCATATTGTATCAAAAGATCTACTTGTGTAAGTATATATTTATAATAATCATTGGTATTTTTTGTAAATGATCTTTTAATATGGTTATTGATCTTATTGACCACTTCCCTTTCATTTTTTGACTTATATTGAGAGTTATAAAACTCCCAGTTTAATAAAATACTTTTTCTACTTGAATCAAAATTTTTTTGATCAAATAAAATGTTTTTATACTCCTCTTTAATAATATGAAGTCTATGTACTGGTATAAAGTTCCCAAAATAGATATTGTCAATTTGTTTTTTCAATCTATCTATTTCAGAAGAGAACAAAAACGAAATATATACCAATGAGATAAGTACTAAAATCGGTAATGCTAAAAGTTTATAGTTTATTTTCATACAAATTTATCTTTTTGTACCATTGGCAAAATCAATCATATATTGCCCAATATCATCCAAGTGGCAGATATCTTTCACTGCTCCAGCTTTTATAGCTTGAGCTGGCATACCAAACACTACACAACTTTCCTCATTTTGAGCTACAGTATACGCACCATTATCAAATAGGTTTTTCATCCCAATGGCTCCATCATCCCCCATACCTGTCATCATAATAGCCATAGCTCCACCTCCAGCACAGTTGTTTACACTTCGAAACAAGATATCAACACTTGGTTTATGTCTTGTGACACGAGGAGCGTCTAACAATTTTGCTTTATAGCTTGATCCTTGTTTTTCAACAATTAAGTGCATATTCCCTGGTGCTAAATAGGCACACCCTTTTTGTAAAATAACATCTTCTTGAACCTCTATGGTATTGACCTGTGAAGAGCTATTGAGTCTTTGGGCAAATGAGCTTGAAAATCCATAAGGAATATGCTGTGCTATAACAATTGGTGGTAGATCTCCTGGAAGGGTTGCAAAGATTTTCAATAAAGACTCAACTCCACCTGTAGAAGAACCTATAGCAATTATTTTTCCTCCAGGAAGATGTGCTGGGTGGTTTGGTAAAATCTCATCAGGATGTATTTTTCTATCTACTAAAGGTTCTGATCCAGGAAGTTTTTCTAGTTGCTTTGCAATAGGTTTGAGAGGTTTTGGTTTTTTTAAAGTATATTTTTTTAATAAAAATGTCAAATTGAGTAAAGTCTCTTCAATCCTTTTTTTAAAAGAGCTCATAGACTCACCCAATTCAGGTTTTGGGATAAACCCAACCGCACCATCATCAAAAATGGAGTTTCCTCTTACACTCTCTCCTGAAATGATAACGGCTGGCATGGGGTGAAGCCTCATCAAGTTTCTCAAAAAAGTAACCCCATCCATTTTGGGCATATTTATATCTATAGTAACGAGATCTGGTTCGAGTTGTTTGATTTTATCTCTAGCTTCATAAGCATCTGCTGCACTATCTACAACTTGAAAATCCTCAATAGAGTTTATAAAGTCTCTTAAAACTTTTCGCATAGAAGCAGAATCATCTATTACTAATACCGTATACATCTATAGGTCCTTCAACTTAAAAAAATTCCATTTCCATCTTATCAGATTGTTTTGAATCAAGCTCAAAAATCCCTGTACCGCTAACATACTCTGATGTTGCAGGTTTCCGAATAGAGATCTCTCTTTCAAGTTTTCTCTCCTCCTCAACCACTGCATTTGAGGTGCTTTTACTATCAACATTTTTAATAAAAGTTTCAAAACTGTTTGCCATAAGAATAACGCGACCAACATTTCCCCTTGTATGATCAGAAAGAATTCGAAACCCCTCAGAGTTGCAAAATGTTCTTGCAAACTCCACATTTCTATGTCCTATACTTTGGGTCATAGAGCCTATATTCATAATATCAGCTCCCCCTGAGATCTTTGCTGCCATATTGGACTTTAAACACCCTTGTTTATACATCTCGTTGAGCATCGCTTCTACAGAATATAGTCCATATTTCATATCTTCATTGGTATTATTAGTGGATGGGAGTAAAAAATGATTCATCCCTTTGATTTTCTTCACTCTATCGTAAAACATAATAGCAACACAAGAACCTAAAAGAGTCTTAAAAGCTACATTTTCACTGTCACTTGCTACAGCAAACTCTCCCCCAATGACAGTATGAGTTGGCATCCCTTTAATTACTTGTGTTATTCTTGCTGATGATAATTTTTCAATAGAGCCATCTTTGTGTCCTAAAGTTATCATCTATATATCCTTAATCTTTATATAAATATTTTGACCTGCTCTTTTTGTATAATTGATCAAATCATGTGGATTTTCAGAATGTCCTATATACAAAGTCCCACCTATTTTCAAATGTGTAAAAAGTTTTTTTAAAATTTTATTTTGATCCTCTATACTAAAATAGATCAAAACATTTCTACAAAATATAACATCAAACTCATGGGGTTCAAAAGGGTAAGCTGGATCATTAAGATTCATTTGAGCAAAAACAATCATATTTTTAAGATCATCATTCGCTTTTATTAATATCTCATCACCTGCTAAATTTTTTTGAATACGCCTTCTAAAATACTTTTGCGGACTAATCCAGTCAGGAAACTCTTTTGAACTTTTTTGAAACCTATAAATACCATTTGCAGCATGCTGTAGTACATCTGTATCAATATCAGTTGCAATAATTGAAGCTCTCATCATAGGATTTACCTCTTTGACAGTCATCGCCATAGAGTAAGGCTCTTCCCCCGTTGAAGCTGCTGAACAATACATCTTAATAGGTTTATTTGCTTTATCAAACTCTGGTAAAACTCTTTTCCGAAGATCTTCAAAATGAAACTCTTCTCGAAAAAAATGGGTTTTGTTTGTGGTAAAAGTATTGATAAACTCTTTAATATAGTTGCCCTCTTCAACCTCATTGAGTAAAGTTTCTATATCGCCTGTATATTTTGTGTTTCTTTTTAGTTTATCTAATCTATTGCTTATCATGATCTCTTTATTCTCTGTAAGAGTGATCCCTGTAAGAGAATAAAGTAAGGTTTTTACCTTCTCATGAAGTTCGTTATTGCTTGCCATCGCAAGCCTTAAGATGCAGCTAAACTATGTTTATCATGTTCTTTTGTGTCAAATAGTCCACTTTGTTCAGATTTTTTTTGAGCTTCAATAATACCCATTACATCTAAAATAAGACCAATACTACCATCCCCTCGAACTGTAGCAGCACCTATTCCTTGAACACTTCTAAAGTTTTTATCAAGTGGTTTTACAACAACTTGATGCTGATGTAAAAACTCATCAATAAATATCGCCACTTTTGTAGGACCAGATTTGACTACGATTAACATCCCCTCTTCAAGTTTCGTATGTTTTGCGGGAATATTAAAGAGTGAATGGAGTCGTACTACTGGGATAAACTCTTCACGAAGCATGAGAAGATCTTGTGATCCATCACCAATTCGCTTGATTGATTCAGAAGTTGGTTGTAGTGATTCTACAATAGCACTTAAAGGTAAAATATACTTTATATCTCCTACAGCGATATCAAGTCCATCTAGTATAGCCAAAGTAAGTGGTAACATAATCGTAATAGTAGTTCCAACCCCAATTTCTGTATCAAGATCGATAACTCCACCAAGTTTTGTAATATTTGTTTTTACAACATCCATTCCAACACCACGACCTGATATATCAGTAATCGCTTCAGCAGTACTAACCCCTGCTCCAAAAACCAACATCGCTTTTTCATTATCAGTCATTGTTTGCATCTGCTGCTCATCAATAAGACCATTATCTAAAGCTTTTTGTGCTACTTTATCTGCTGGGATCCCTTTCCCATCATCTTTAATCGTGATGATCATTTGACCATTTGCTTGCTCTGCTGATATTAAAATTGTCCCTGTCTCAGGCTTTCCTGCTGCAACTCTATCTTCAGGCATCTCAATACCATGATCTAGTGAATTTCGAATAATATGCATCAGAGGATCAGTAAGTCCCTCAATCATCGCTTTATCGATCTCAACACTATCACCCTCGTGTTTAAATTCAATTTTTTTCTTTAATTTTTTAGAGATATCTCGTACTACTTTTGGAAATTTTGAATAGATAGACTCCATAGGGACCATTCGGATACTCATAATTGAATCTTGCATATCTCGAATATGTCTCTCAAGAAGTTCTAATCTTTCAAGAACTGAGTTTCTTACTTTATTCTCTTTAATAGTTGTTCCATATTGTGTAAGCATCGCATTGGTAATAACTAGATCACCAACATTGTTCATCAAAAGGTCAATTTTATCAAGATTTACACGAATCGTACTTGTTGCTGCTTTTTTTGCAGGTGCATCTTTTTTCGCGGCTGCTACTGCACTTTTTGCAGGAGTTGCTGGTTTTGCTTGTGACTCTGCAGGTTTTGGAGTTTCAGCTTGAGATGCTTGTTCTTGCTTTTGTTTTTCCGTTGTTGGTTCATTGGTTGCTTTTGGAGTGATATCTTCAGCATCATCAAAAAATCCAAAGTTTTCCTCTTCGGTTGGCTGTGCACTCGATGTTTCATCGGCACTCTCAAGAGAATCTTCAGCAAAAAATCCCCATGAACCATTTCCCCCTGATGAAGTAGTTGTATTAGATGTAGATGAACCACTTGAAACAGAAGGGGTATCGCTACTATTATCTGACGCTGGAGCAGAACTTTCAGCTGCTGGTGCAGGAGCACCCCCACCACTGTAAGCACGAATGGTATCTAAAAGCTCAGTTGTCATCTCTGTAAACTTTTCACGATCCATCTCTCCATCACATTCCATTTGGAGAATTTCACGCATCACATCAAGCCCATCAATTAAAGTTCCTGCCATCTCTGGAAGATATTCAATCTGATGGTTTCGTAACTTATCCATCATATTTTCTACATCATGGGTAAATTCAGCAAAAAATGTCAATTCAACTGATGCTCCACTCCCTTTGAGAGTATGTACATCTCTAAAAAGTTGCCCCATCTCATCGTTTGTTAAGCTTCCGTTATTTTCAGCTTCTAGAAGTACATTGTCAGCTGAAGCAAATAACTCTTCAGCTTCCTCTAAAAACATATCTCTATACATTGATATATCAAATCCAGACATTTTCCACCCTTTATTTTTTACTTAGTACTATATTGACAGCTTTTAGAAGCTGATCAGGAACAAATGGTTTTACAATCCATCCTGTTGCTCCCACAGACTTCCCTTTTGTTTTCATCTCATCACTTCTTTCAGTTGTTAAAACCAAAATCGGAACTTTTGAATATTGAGGAAGCTTTCGTAACTCCTCTATAAATGTTAACCCATCCATATTTGGCATATTGACATCGGTAATCACTAAATCAAATGTTGCAGACTTTGCTTTTTCAAGTCCATCTACACCATCCAAGGCTTCAACAACATCAGTATACCCACCCTCAGTGAGAGCGTAAGAGAGCATATCTCTTAACATAGTAGAGTCATCTACAATAAGCAGTTTCATCCATTTTCCCTTAAAAATAATCTCATATGTACAAACTATAACTAAACTTAGATTAAAATAATCTAAAAACTACTTGCCGTAATCTTCAGATACAAGCTCTATTCTATCTTTAGAAACCTTTAAAACTTTTACACCTATAGTTTCCCCAACACTTAAAACATCTGATACATTTTTTACCCGTTCATTTGATATTTTTGATATGTGCAGAAGCCCTTCTCCCCCTTTTGGAAGCTCAACAAAAGCACCAAAATCAGCGATTCTCACAATTTTCCCCTCTAGCTTATCATCTATTTTATACAAGTTGTCAAAATTGATTGTCTCTTTTTTTTGAAAAGATTTTGCATTGGAAGAGATATTGATCACATGCTCTTTTGCCCCTAGGATATCCTCTTTGTTATCCCCTACAATTTTAACGGTACCTGTGTTTTTATCAAGATCAATTGATACTTGCCATTTTTCTATAAGTTCTTTAATAACCGACCCAGCTTTTCCTATAACAGCTAGTACCTTACTAGGATCAATGGTAAATTGCTCCATTAATGGCAGTGCATCACTTGGAACAATATCTTTTGCAGATTCTTCCATAATGTCAAGGATGTGGGTTCTCCCTTTTTTTGCTTGATATAAAGCCTCTTTTAAAACCTCTAAAGAGATACCACCTAACTTAATGTCCATTTGCATTGCAGTGATCCCCTCTTTGGTACCAGCTACTTTAAAGTCCATATCTCCATCATGATCCTCTAGTCCCATAATGTCACTTAAAATCACATGTTTCCCATCATCAAAAACACCACCCATAGCAATTCCTGCAATCAGTGAAGATATAGGAACACCTGCTGCTTTTAATGCAATTGAACCTCCACACACGGTAGCCATAGATGAGCTTCCATTTGATTCAAAAATCTCAGAAACAAGTCGAATAGTTTCCCCATAATCTTTATCAATTGATGATTCTAAGGCTCTTTTTGCTAAATTTCCATGACCTAACTCTCTTCTACTTACCCCAAAAATTGGCTTTGCTTCCCCTACACTAAATCCTGGGAAATTATAATGAACCATAAAGTTTTCAACAAATGGATCTTTTGAAGTTAATACCTCATACATCTGTCCATCTTTGTTGTTTCCTAGAGTTCCTACCACTAAGCTTTGGGTTTCCCCTCTTGTAAATAAACAACTACTGTGAGTGCTTGGAAGGATATTGGTTTCTATACTAATTGGTCGTATCTCTTCAGGTTTTCTCCCATCTGCTCTTTGTTGCTTTTGAATTATAGAAGATCTTACAAGTTGTTTTTTTACTCTATCTAGTGCTTCTAAAATTTGCGTTTTTGTATAGTTGTTTTGTACGCAAAACTCATTTTGCTCAATCTCTTTTGCTAGTTTTATAAATCCAGAGTATCGCTCTTTTTTTGCCATCACATTAATAGCAGATTCTATATTGCTTGTATAATTATTTTCGACAAACTCTATAAGCTCTTGATCTATAGATGTTTGCACAAGTTCCACTTCTACCTCTTCTTTTTTTGCAAAATCAAAGCTTTTTTCATAGGTCTTATTTGTTTCAAAAATGGTATTTGATGCAAGTTCAATTGCTTCTAAGAGATGCTCTTCAGCAATATCATTGATATGGTGTATTTTTGTAAAACTCTCTATATCAACCTCTACAAGTTCCGTTGTGGCATTTGATTTCATCTCTATCATCAAAAGCTCATTGGCAGTTCCTGCAACAAAAAGATCCAATGAAGATTCATTGAGTAAAGAGAGTGATGGATTAACAACAAATTGATCTTCTACTATCCCTATTCTTGTAGCACATACTGAAGTGTTTATAGGAAGATCTGAAGTAAAAAGAGCAGCTGATGCTGCATTGAGTGCCAATACTTGAAGATCAACATCACTATCAACACTTAATACCATCACAGTTATTGTTGTAGGGTATACAAAACCACTTGGAAATAAAGGTCGTAAGCTTCTATCAATAATTCTTGAGGTTAAAGTTTCAAAATCTGTTGGCTTCCCCTCTCTTTTGATAAATCCACCAGCAAACTTTGCGGCAGCATAGGTTTTCTCAATATACTGAACCGTCAAAGGTGTAAAATCTTCATCTGTTGGATTATCATATTCACAAGCAACTGCTGCCATTAAAACTGTATCTCCTACTTGAAGAAGTACTGATCCATTACTTTGTTTTGCAATTTTATCAAATTGAAAAACCTCTCTGGTATTGTTATACATATGGTTATAGAGCCAAATTTTGGGTCTTGCATGTAAATTCATGAATCTATCTTAAGTAAGTGATTCTTAATTCGATTTAAATCTTGAATAGTATCAAGTGTTACCTCTTCTAGTTTTTCGTAGTAAAAATCTATTGCTACAAAATGTTTTGGTGCTTGTACAAAATACAAATCATCTGCAATAGTTTCTATGTCATTTATTGTAACATAGGGTAAAACTGGCACTGCCACACAGATAGATTTTGCTTTTTTATTGATAACAGACTTGATACAAGCCATCATAGTAAGCCCTGTATTTAACCCCTCATCAACAAGTAAAACATTTTTACCTTCTAGGTCAATCAGACCTTTTCGTTCTCTATATTGTAGCTGATACTCCTTAATATCACTCAAATAAAGATCGTTGGCTTCATGATAGATATTTTCAAGTTTCAGTGAAAATGACCGCATAAGCTCTTCATGTATCACCACATCTTGAGTTTCTGTTATGATGGCTACTTCACATTTGTTATTTTTTCGAGTATATATCTTTTGAGAAAAAAGGAAATCAAACTCTGCATTGAGCCGTTTTGCAATATCAATAGCAATAGGAACTCCACCTGAAGAGGTTGCTAAAACAATCCACTCCTCTTCCCTCATACTATTTATAGGAAGTACCTCTAGAAGCATTTTAAAAGCTTCTTTTCTATCTTTAAATACAAGGTTATCAATTTTCACTGTTACTCTTCCTTACTCTTTTGTAAACTGCTGGGCAAAACTAAGAAGCTCTTTAAGTTGTAGTTCAACATATATAATATTTTGTCTTCTTGAATCTCTTGTAATAGCATTTGTTGCAACAATAGAGTTAATATACTTTAAATTAAGTGCCCAACATTTTTCATTGATATGAAAGGCATACTCTCTTTTTTTATTGGTATTGTATGTTAAGTCATATTCTTGCCTAAAACTTGCACTATAGTATTTATTGAAACTATATCCTATCTCAAATATAAGATCTTCTTGAGTTTTAAGTGTTGTTTTATCTTTATTATAGTTGTAATAAAACCTTGTATATAGATCATTGGCTTTGTACTGTAAGACAGTTGTTGATTGAACTATTTTTTCTAAATCATGATCATAATAAAATCTATTCTGTAATGAGCTATCCCCATAATACAATATGAGACTATGCTCAAGATCCCCTTTTTGATAGTTTCCACTTTGAGAATCATAAACAAAATTTTGAGATACAGTATGATCAAGAAGAGTTGCTAAATCATTATTCGCAATGCTTTGATTAAAGTAAAGTCCTATTTGCTCTTTTGGAGTAGTTATTGCAAAAGGGGAAAGCTCCGTACGACTTGTACGAAGAGGATAGAGATCTCCTGTTTGAGTCATAATATCTGGTTTTTCATATCGAGTGGAGATTTGCATAGAGTGGATAAAATCTTCATATGGTTTAATAAGATTTGTCCCTAACTCTATAAAATTTGTAGCAACAGCATAACTTGGGTCTTTAAAGTTACTTGTGTTATCTACATACTCATAATGGGTATAATCAAGATATGTCCCAAAAGAGAGATCTAAATAGTTATCAAAAAAGTTTTGGGTATATATTAAAGGGAGTGTTGCAGAAAATCTATTAGCTCCAATCCCTTTGCTTCTTGTTTCTCTTTGAAACTCTAATGTAGTTGAATAAGTTAAATTATCTAAAAAAAGTGTATCGGTATATTTATGTAATTTGATCGTTGGGATATTTTGCAAAGTGTTATCGTTATTGTCCAATGAGACATCTTCATAATAAGTTGCTTCTAATCCACCAAAATAATCTTTGGCATTGTAAAAGTAGCGTAAGTAGGAGTTTAAATATCTATCATTATAGTTTCCAAGATTATCGTCATGTTGTACATTAGAATAATCAATATCATTCATATCCACCGCATAAAACTGAAATCCATCTTGATGATCCTCTTTGGAAAAGAGTTTTGTTCTATCATATTGAACACTCCACCCATAATGTTTATCATTGACTAAGTTTTGCTCTTTATAATAGGAGTTATTTTCATAAAATATCCCAGCATCCATATAAAGTCGTGAGTATTGTGAGTCTACAAGGCGATATTTCAAGGTGTTTCCATACCCTCTATTGGTTCGAATTTGAGGAATATATTCAAAATCATAATTGGTAGCTGGTGCATAATAATATGGCTGTGCATACAACAACCCCTCCCCGCTTGAAAATCCAATAGTGGGTGGCAAAAAACCACTTCGTCGTGTTCGATTGGTAGAAAATCCAAAATATGGAGTGTATAAAACAGGAACATCTTTGATATACAGCGTAGCATTGTACATATTGACCCACTGATCTTTAGAATCAAAATCCCCACTGCTAAAAAGCACACTCCAATCAGGATCATCACAATCACAGCTTGAAAATGTTGTTGATTCAAAATTATTTTTTTCATTTTTAGAATGTATTTGCTCTGAACTAAACCACATTTTACTTTTTTGGTCAATCAAAACAACAGGCTTCGCATTTTTAATCTCTTCATTTAAATCCATAAAAAGATATTCTGAAAAACTCGACTCTCCTGAGTGTCTCACAATAGTAACATCATCAAAAAACTCTAAAGTTTGTTTCTGTTTGTCGTAGATCATTTTTTGAGCTGTAATATAAAAGCTTAAAGAAACTGCAACTACATTTTGCTCTGCTGTGGTTATATTCTCTTTTGTTGTTACATTTTTAGCCAAAATCTCTACATTGGACTCTTTTTGCAAACTATTTGCAAATATCGTAGTACTTAGTATAAAAATTGTTAGAAATATTTTAAGCATTTACAACAAGCGTCTTTCCAAATTTATCATGAAATGTTTGTTTTGAATCTGTAAAAAATGCCATAATAAATCCAATATAAAACAACATCTCACTTACAATTCTTCCAGCAGATCTTACAGCACTGTTCATCAAGGTTACTTTATCAAAATCATCATAATCTATAACCCGTATCTTTGCGACTAATTTCCCTATTGTTGCCCCATAATACCACACAAAAAAAGTTTGATAGATAAATTTAATAAATACAACTTGAAAAAATGCGGCATTCATAATTCCCATAACAGCCATAAAATCACCACCAGCTGTACTAATTGAATCCCATAACATGATTGCTACTAAAAAGGTGATTGAGAGATCATCAATAACAAATGCTATAGTCCTTGATCGTATAGATGCAAGCTCCAAATTGTCAGGATTGATCTTTATTTGCTTATTTTCCATTCGATTACTTTGTAAGTGCTTGATACGCAATATCAGTTCTACACTTTTTCCCTGCAAAATGTACTTGCCCACACAATGCATAGGCTCTATCTCTTGCTGTTTGGAGATCATCCCCAAATCCTACACAAAGCAACACCCTTCCCCCTGTTGCAAAAAGGGTATCATTTTCTTTTGTAACCCCTGCATAGGATATATGTGAGTTTGCTAAAAGCTCCTCATCATAAATATCATCTACGATAATCTGGGCAGGTTCACTTGAACCATATGGATAGTTTTTACTAGCCATTACCACTGCCACACCATATTGATCTTTTATTTTTATATCAAGGGTATCAAGCTGTTTTGTAGCCCCTTTGTAAAAAAGTTCACTCACTGGAGTTTCAAGTAGTGGCATAAGTATTTCACACTCAGGATCTCCAAACCGTACATTGTACTCTAAGATAATAGGCTCACTATCTACTACCATTACTCCTATAAAAAGAACTCCCTCAAAAGGAGCCCCCTCTTTTTTCATCCCCTCTAGGGTTGGCTTGATAACTCTATCTTCAATCTTTTTGTAAATATCATCATTGACAAGTGGTGTTGGTGCATATGCTCCCATACCACCAGTGTTTGGTCCAGTATCACCATCCCCTACTCTTTTATGATCTTGAGCTGCAGGGAGTACTTTGTAGTTGTCTCCATCACAAATAGCAAAAATAGAAAGTTCATATCCATCAAGATACTCTTCTACAACTACTTTTGTCCCAGCATCTCCAAAGCTTTCACCACTGAGCATTCCACTCACAGCTTCTTTTGCTTCATCTTTTGAGTTTGCAATAATTACACCTTTTCCCTGCACAAAGACCATCTGCCTTGACTACAATGGGGTTTTTGTCATACTTTCTATAAATTTATACGCCTCCTCTTTTTGAAGAGGTTTCTATAAATGCAGCGGTTGGGATATTGTACTTTTTGAGTATATTCTTCATATACACTTTACTCCCCTCAAGTTGCGCTGCTTTTGTACTTGGTCCAAAGATAGTCAAACCTTGCTCTTTGAATATATCCACTACACCATCAACAAGTGGTTGTTCTAGGACCTACTATTGTAAGGTCAATAGTGTTATTCTTTGCCCAAATTGCTAGCTCATTATAATCTTTTATATTGATATTGCTCCCGATATTTTGGGTTGCTCCGTTTCCTGGACAAAAAGTAATTGTATGATTTTCATCTTCTTTTGATATTGCTAAACCTATTGAGTATTCTCTTCCGCCACTTCCAAGTATTAAAATGTTCATAAGTAATAAAGCTCCATAATGATTAAAATAGATGTGATTATAACGAATTTATACTGTTGAGTTACTTACTTCAAGAATAAAAATCAAGATAGCCGTTAGCCTTAAGGTGGCCCTAAGAGCCAAGTGCTATAGATATGAATTCAGCTTCAGGAGCATCAATCACCATCTCTGACCAAGAGTGGGAAGTGCTACACACCGCCATAATTACAAATATCCATATAAAAACAGTATCGGACCCAAAAAATAAAGGCAAATCCCGAACCATCTCGATTTATGAAATTATACCATTGATTTAATTAAAAGAGTTTTGAGCAATGATAGATTTGATATCTTTGAGTGAAAATTGATACTTTTGTTTTAAAACATATCGCAAATATTTTGTCTCTGAAGCTGTAAATCCTTTTGGGTCTTTATCTGAAACCTCTAAAGTATCCCCTTTGATCTCTAACTTTTTCGTTTTTCCGTGGATGATTTTAAGATAATAGATCAGCTGAAAATATTTTTTATTTTTTTCAATCGTTACAATAATTTGATCATTGTATATCTGTTTTACAGGGATATCTTGCGATATTTTTTGAATATTAAAATCTTTTAAAAGCTCTACAAAAGTATCACTATTGATATATCCTATATACAATTTTGAATAGATATCAAAATATAAAGAGAGCTTTTTAGAGTGAAAAAAATCCACATCTAAAAGATTAGCGTGTGAGTTTTTACGAGAGTTATGTAACACCCAAGTAAGGTTTTCAAAGTATTTAAAATTTTCTATTTTGACTTGATGAGCATGGATAAGTTTTTTATGTGAATATTGAGAAAACTGTTTCCCTTTGTGATTTTTGGTATAGATTAAGTTATCAATAAGGGTATGATCTTCTAAAGGTTTTGTAACCCAAACATCACAATACTCAGGAAAAACATTTATACCCAATGCCCCCTCACTTAAGATGATCAAAGCTTTTACTTTTAGATTAGGGAAAAGAACCTCCAATAGAGATCTTTTCTTTTTTAATCTTTTTCGTAAACTTGTAGTAGTTTTTACAATGGTACTTTCTACAAAATAGACACAATCTTTTGTAAAAAAAAGAGCATCAAACTCTGTAACATCTTTATATCCTGCTTTATAGACAATTTGTTGGTTCCTATCAATCATCAAACCATTTTTATTGTTTTGGTGGTTTTTTTGATGGGGACCTTTAAGGATAAACTTTGTAACCGCATCGGTTTTCAAAGCAAACTCTAAAAGCAACTCATATACAACATTTTCAAAAACCTCCCCTAGAAAACTACTATAAGTACTAATATAATGAGGGTCATCTTTGTCAATATCTTTTTTTTGAAGCTTTTTAATATATCGATTATGGTAACTATAAAAATAAAGATTGTCTTTGTTTTTTAACTCTAAGTTTTGAATAAAATTTGGTATCTGTTTAAATATTTCACTATGCATTTTCAGATGATATCAAAACTAGCCTTAACATTGTGTAATAATTTTCTAAGAGATTTTCGATATAATAATCTCCATAGAGACTACATAAAGGGAAAATATGAGCACAAAAAGAAATATTATTAACGAAGAGTTTAAAGATAACGAAGAGATTGACACTCACAAAAGTGAAAAGCACAAACCAAATAACTTTGATCGAAAACGAAAAAAGATGAAAAGAAAAGGGAAAAAAGTTCAAATTTGGGTCAAAGAGGAGACCTTACAATATGAAAAAGATCTCACTATGCTTCAAATAGAGCTTTTAAAGTTTCAAAACCATGTAAAAGAAGCGGGACTTAAAGTATTGATGCTTTTTGAAGGAAGAGACGCTGCAGGAAAAGGTGGTACCATAAAAAGAATCACAGAACACCTAAACCCACGGGGTGCAAGGGTGGTAGCCCTTGGAAAGCCAAGTGATACTGAAAAAACTCAATGGTACTTTCAAAGATATGCAGAGCACCTTCCAAGTGCTGGGGAGATCGTATTATTTGATAGAAGTTGGTATAACCGTGGAGGGGTTGAACCTGTTATGGGGTTTTGTACTCCTGATGAGCATCATGAGTTTTTAAGAGAAGTTCCTCAATTTGAAGAGATGCTGGTAAAATCTGGGATCACCCTATTTAAGTTCTATTTTTCAGTTTCAAAAAAAGAGCAGGCAAAAAGATTTAAAAAAAGGGAAAATGATCCACTCAAACAATATAAGCTAAGCCCTGTAGATCAAGAGTCTCAAAAACTTTGGGATAAATACACTATTGCAAAATTTTCTATGCTAATGGCTTCTAATACTGATCACGCCCCATGGACAATTGTACGAAGTGACAATAAGAAAAAAGCAAGGATAAACTGTATAAAGCATATTTTAAATGGTGTCAACTATCCTGACCAAATAGCAAGAACAGCTACTATAGAAGATCCAGAAATTGTAAAAAGTGGATCAACTGAAATAGAACTTATGGAAGCTCAAAATAAATTTGCAAAGGTGTTATAATGAACCTTAATGACTTTGAACGAACAAAATATACAGGACTTTATAAGTCAAAACAAGCCCATCCAACATTTGGAATTAAATATGTTGCAAGGTTTCAACTTAATAAAAAACGGTATCTAAAGGTTTTAGGGTATGACAAATCAGATGGTTTAACTGATCTTAAAGCTTTTGGATTACTAGAGAGTTATAAAAAAAGCCTCTCAAAAGGTGTGAGTGCCCAAAAAGCAGCCAAAAATCTTACAAAAGCTACCACTCCTAAATCAAAGCCTATTAA
>JAGYNS010000089.1 GCA_018399655.1 Campylobacterales bacterium | reverse complement strand
ATATCGTGATGCTAAGTACTGTAGCTGTAACTGTTGGTACTCACAATCTAGCTCTTGGTGTGGTTACTGGGGTGCTTCTAGCGTCACTATTCTTTGCAAACAAACTCTCTCACTTTATGTACTGTGATGAAAGCTACAATGAGGACAATACGATCAAAACATATAAATTTGTGGGGCAAGTGTTTTTTAATAGCAGCGAGAAGTTCTATGAATCTTTTAATTTTAAAGAGGTTTTAGATAAAGTAGTGATTGATGTAAGTCGTGCACACTTTTGGGATGTATCAGCGGTGTATGCTTTGGATAAAGCGGTGATAAAACTTCGTCGTGAGGGTGCAGAAGTGGAAATCATAGGTCAAAATGAAGCAACAAGTACTATCATAGATAGATTTGGGGTGCATGACAAACCTGAAGAGATCGAAAAAGTTATGGGAGGACATTAAGTATGAGTGGATTTATCCTTTGCCCTGTTCATGGGGAACATTTAAGCAAAAGTGTATGTGAATATGGGGTCTTTGTAAGCAACAGTGCAAAACTTCCTTTACGATTTATCAATATTGTAGAGCATCACCATAGAAGTAAAAACCTTGATCTTTCGGGAAATATTGCTCTAGGGGCAAAAGATGATTTGCTAGAAAAGCTCTCAAATGAAGAGGAGATAGAAAGCAAAACCACTATCAAATCAGGAAGAGAACTCCTTAACAAACTAGAACTTCAAGCCAAACAAAAATCTCAAGCAGATGTGAGTATCGCCCAAATCCATGGGGAAGTAGTAGAAAATCTACTTGAGCTTAAAAATGATATCTCTTTGCTCATCCTAGGGGTAAGTGATACTAGTGAACATACTATTGGGGAAAATGTCAAAGAGATTATCCGTGAGGTGCATCAGCCTGTATTGCTTGTAAATAGTGAGTTTACCCAGCCAAAAAAGATTATGATAGCGTACAATGGAAGCCATGAATCCAAACAGATACTTCAAATCGTTGCCAATAATCCCTTTTTTGGAGATGTAGAGCGAACTATAGTCACCGTGGATAAAAATCCAACCCGTGGAGAAAAACTTCTAAGCGAAGCAAAAGAGATATTTGAAAATAAAAATATCCCAGTAGAGACAAAACTTTTTGATACCACTGCAAAAGAGGCTATTTTGGAAGAGTTTGAAACTGGAAACTATGATATACTTGTAATGGGGGCTTATAGCCACTCTAGGATGAAAGAGTTTATGTTTGGAAGCCTCACTTCTTATATCCTTGAAAATATCAAAAAGCCAATTTTACTGTATAGGTAATCTTCTTTACCCACCAGTTTCGTAAAAGGCTCTTTGGCTAAGCTCTTGTTGCTGGTCGTTCCAGTTGTTTTTTTCTGGTTTATTTTGCAATACTTTTTGAAGTATACTTACAGCTTGCGGTATATCTTTTTGTTTTATAGCATCTGCTATACTTAAAGCATCTTCAAAATATAAGCATGGGATCAAGTACCCCTCAGCAGTGAGCCTTATACGGTTGCAATCGTTACAAAAGTCATCAAGATGTGGCTCTATAATTCCAAATCTATATCCATCCTCACAGGTATAATTTTGAGAGGGGCTTGAGCCTGTTCGTTCGTTTTTAATAAAATCATATTTTTGTTTTAAAATCTCTTGAATCTCTTGGGAGTTTAGCCCTTTTTTTACATTTGCATGGGCATTTTCCATAAACTCTATAAATCTTACTTCCATATTTTTTGATTTACAGTATTCTAAAATATCTACAAGCTCTGTATCATTGACCCCTTTCATTGGGACACAATTGATTTTTACTTTTAAGCCAACTTCTAAAGCGGTATCGATCCCTTGGAGTACTTTGGCTAATACATCTTTTTGAGCGATATGGTGGGCCACTTCAGATTTAAGACTATCAAGGGAGATATTAAGCCTTTGAAGCCCTGCCTTTTTAAGCTCTTTGGCACACTCATGGAGCAAATAGCCATTGGTGGTCATCGCTAGATCAATATGTGGAGCATAATTAGCTATCATATTGATAAAAACATCAATATTTTTTCTTAAAAGTGGCTCTCCACCTGTGATACGAATCTTTGTTACCCCTTCATCTATTGCTACTTTTACAAAAGCAAACAGCTCTTCATAAGTGAGCAAATTTTCATGGGGCACCCATGAAAAAGGCTTTTCAGGCATACAATACTGACATCTAAAATTGCATCGCTCTGTTACACTTATTCGTAAATAATCTACTTTTCTATTATGCCCATCTATTAACATATCACCTCTTTATTTTAAAGGTGTTACGATACCATAACTCCTATAAATTTATCTTACCATGAGGTACCCATCTTGCTGGTTTGAATAAAATTTTTTTAACACTTTGCTTTTTTTAAACCCATACTTCTCATAAAGTTTTATCGCTTTTGTATTGTCCACTTTCACTTCTAGTTGATAGCATGGAGCAACAATATTCTTAAAAGAAAAATCTAATAACTTTTTTGCTACCCCTTTTCCTTGAAACTCTTTGGCTATACACAAGGAGTAGAGTCTATAATATTTTTTTCTCTTAAGCCATAAGATATATCCAACTATTTTTCCACTTTGTTCATGGATAAAAAGCTCATTTTTATTAATATGATAATAAAAAGAGTAAAGAGCTAGCCCAAAATCCTCTTTGGTAAATATTGAGCTTTCAAGTTGGTACAGCTCTTTTGCGTCAGATGCTTTGGCACTTCGTATCATAGTTTTTGATAGATGGTGTATTTTGGGATAAGTTTATCAGGTCGGTATGACATCTTTACTTTTTTAAGGTTTTCAAATCCCATATCATCCCCCACATTGATATAACAACTTCCATATATCTCTTTAAGATATTTTGTAAACTCTCTAAAGATAAATTGAGCACATCCAAGGATCTCAAAGTCTGTCTTTTCTAAAATAACACTTGAGGTACTCTCATTGATCTTTTCACCCACTGTAAATCCTTTGATCTCATCATCAATATATAAAACCATCCCTACCACTTCTAGTTTATCATAGTCATTCAATAACCTTTTTATGGCAAATCTTTCAAAGTATATCCCATCAAGAAAACTCTCCACCTCCTCTTTGGGCATATAGTGGGTTCTATCTTTTACCCATTTATTAAAAAGTTGCAATATCCCATCTTTGTGTTTTTCTATATTGAGAATCTCAACTTTATGATTTTCATACACTTTTTTAAACTTATTGATCTCATTTCGTTTTGATTTGTATGGATCCCCTTTTAGTTCAATCAGATCATCCACTTTGTAGATATAATCGACCAACTTTTTTTCGATAACATACTCTTTGAGCATATCATAAATAACGGTCCCCTCCTCAAGGTAGTTGACAAATCCTTCAAGAATATTTTCATGGACATACTCTATTTTTGAATATTGGATTGAGCTATTGTGGGTATTCATAATCTCAAAACATCTTCTCATCGCATCGTAAGTTTTCTCTTTTGTCCCAAGTGGAGGCAAAAGCATTGACAACTCCCCTGAAGTAAGGATAAAAAAACAAAAGGTATCATTGATAATGGTATAAAAACCACTTGCGGTTGAAAGCCAAATATAGTTACACGCAAAGGTGTAATCACTAATATCAAGATTGATAAGCTCAAGATAGTGATCCATCTGCTCCTTTGCTTGAATATCAAAGTGTTTGAGTGTATAGTTTCCTATAGATAAAGTAGACATTTTCGCCTCCTAAAAAAATTGGCGAATTATACATCATTTTTTATATTTTGTGTGTATAATTACAAAAAAATTTATGGAAACTATTATGATACAGTACCAAGAGATATTAAATGATATTTACAATGAGATACAACCGTTTATAAATGAGGGAAAAGTAGCAAACTATATCCCTGCTTTAGCAAAAGTTGATCCAGATCAATTTGCTATGAGCCTAACCCTTTTTGATGGAAGAAGTTTTCATGTAGGGTGTAGTGACAATAAGTTTTCTATCCAAAGTATCTCAAAAGTTTTTACTTTTACAAGAGCTTTGGATATCTATAGTACTGAACTGTATAACAAAGTAGGCAAAGAGCCATCGGGTGATCCTTTTAACTCTTTAATCCAACTAGAGCATGAATATGGAATCCCTAGAAACCCTTTTATAAACGCTGGAGCTATTGTTGTTACTGATGCACTTTTGACAAAATATAAAAATATCGATAACACTTTTGATAATATTTTAGGATTTATCCGTGATATTAGCGATGATCAAACGATAGATTTTGATAAAGAGGTATGGTTTTCTGAGTATAAACATGGGTTTAGAAATGCTGCTTTGGCAAATCTGATGAAGAGTTTCAACAATATTGATAACAATGTGGATGATGTACTCAAAACCTATTTTAAACACTGCTCTATTACTATGAGTACTAAAGAACTCTCCCGTGCTACTTTGTTTTTAGCCAATCACGGAGTTGATCCAATCAATCAAAAACAATATATCACTCCACAACAAGCAAAACGGATCAATGCAGTGATGCTTACTTGTGGACACTATGATGCAAGTGGAGAGTTTGCTTTTCATGTAGGACTTCCAGGAAAAAGTGGAGTAGGAGGTGGGATCATCGCTGTTGTTCCAAAAGTGATGAGTCTCGCTGTATTTTCTCCACGACTAAATAGCTGGGGCAATTCCCTAGTTGGAACCAAAGCACTAGAATTGTTTACTACAAAAAGTGGATTCTCTATCTTTTAAAATAAATATATGGTATACTTAAGCTTAAATAATTTATTCACAAGGAGTTAGTATGAGATCAAAGGTTATGACGCTTTTATTTGTAGTAGGATTAGTTTTAGGACTAAGTGCAAGTAGCTTAAGTGCGAATAGTTGTGGTTCAGGAAAATGTGGTGACGCTAAAAAAGAGATGTCAGGGAAAAAGTGTGGTGACGCTAAAAAATGTGGCGAAGGTAAAAAGTGCAATAGTGGAAAATGTGGTGAGGGGAAAAAGTGCGGCGAAGGGAAAAAATGCAATAGTGGAAAATGTGGCGAAGGTAAAAAGTGTGGCGAAGGTAAAAAACAGATGAAGTCAGAAAAATGTGGTTCTGGAAAATGTGGCGGAAATAAGTAAAAATTGAACCGAAGAGTATTTTTAAAACAGGGTTTTTTAACTACTGCTTTGTTCATTTTTTCAAAAGAGGAGTTGTTTGCAAAGATAGCTCCTCTTGATACTTTAGAGGTTTTGTGTGAGGATCTATTCCCTCTTTCAAAAAAGCTTCACTCAAATAGTGTTTGGTATATAGAAAATATTATCCTACACCATTCAAAAATATCAGATGAAAATAAAAAATTTATACGAAACGGTATCAAATGGCTCAATGAAGAGGCTGTAGAATCTTATAATCTTCTCTATGCAAAACTCTCTACAGATCAACGACAAAGCTTACTTACTACTATCTCACAAACCAGATGGGGAGATAATTTTATCTACACTCTTTTACAATATATCATGGAATCAGTCCTAGGAGATCCTATCTACTCTATCAATCAAAATGGCTCAGGCTGGCAGTGGCTAGAGCATACAAGTGGCTATCCACGACCCACAAAGGCTTTTTTATGATTTATGATGTGTGTATCATAGGAAGTGGTGCTGGAGGTTCCCCTATTGCATATGAATTAAGTCGTGCAGGGTTTGATGTGGTTGTCCTTGAAAAAGGGAAGTATTACAAAGAGGATCATTTTAGTAAAGATGAATTGGCAATTTCAAGAAGAGAGCTATTTACCCCAAAACTAGAAGATGAGTTTCATATCATCAAAGAGAAAGATCAAAATAACACCATCACTACATATGATGGGAGAGAGTACAACTGGAGTTTTTGGAACGGCTCTATGGTAGGGGGTAGTTCCAATTTGATGAGTGGATACTTTCATAGACTCAAACCAAATG
>JAGYNS010000088.1 GCA_018399655.1 Campylobacterales bacterium | reverse complement strand
TGTCACGGGGATAATACGCTTTTTAAAAGATTCTGATACCATTTATGGTAGAGTCAACATCCAAAAACTGATAAAAAAAGAGCTCTATTATCTTGTAGCTATTGAAGATATCACCGATGAAGTAAAAAATGAAATTATTTTAATCAATAGTGCAAGAAATATCGCTATGGGTGAGATGCTTAGTATGATAACCCACCAGTGGAAAGATCCTCTTGCTGTGATCTCCATGTCCAACTCAAATTTAGAGTTTCAAGCAGAACTTCATGAAACTATCAACCTACAAGAGCTACAAAACACAACAAAAATCATCAGTAGTCAAATAGAGTATATGAATGACACTCTAGATGATTTTCGAGATTTTTATGGGGAAGATCGTCTGAAACAAAAGATCAATACACAAGATTGTGTAGCAAGAGCTGTAAAGTTTACTCAAGCTATGTTGAAGTTTAACAATATAAAACTCAATATAGAATATATTGATAGTGGGAGTTACACAATTGTTGCTTACCCTCATGATGTGTGTCAAATATTGATGAATATCATTACCAATGCAAAAGATCAATTTATCAAAACAGATATCAATGAAAAAATCATAGATTTAAAAATTTATCACAAAGATGAAAATATAATATTTGCTCTAAAAAATAATGGTGGGATCATCCCTGAAAATATTATTGATGATATATTTAATAAAAGTTTTAGTACAAAAAGTAACGATCCAGGAAATGGTTTGGGGCTGTATATCTCTAAAAAAATTGCAGATGAACACCTCAATGGGAAACTTTGGGTGGAAAATATCAAAGAGGAAGAGAGTGTGGTATTTTATTTGCAAATACCACTTGATAGTTAAAAATGAAAAGGTAACCAATGACAAACGATCTTGTAGTAGTAGGCTTAGGTTCAAGTGCTGGGGGACTTGAAGCACTTCAAACGATGCTTGAAAAGCTTCCCCAAATCCCAAATTGTGCATATATCATAGCGCAACACCTAAGCCCTACCCATAAAAGTATGATGGTGGAACTTTTAAGTAGATCTACCCACTTAGCAGTTATTGAAGCGAAAAATGGTCTAAGGATCACCCCAAAAACCATCTATGTAACCCCTGAAAATACTGATATCTATATCAAAAATGGAAAAATATTTTTCAAAACTTTAGAGCAATCATTTGGTCCAAGACCATCCGTAAACTACTTTTTAAGCTCCCTTGCAAATGAATATGAGCACAGAGCGATTGGAGTGATTCTCTCAGGAACAGGAAGTGATGGTGCGTATGGGATACGAGCGATTAAAGCAAATGGTGGGATCACCATAGCCCAAGCACCTGCTACTGCAAAATATGATGGGATGCCCCTTTCAGCTATCAATACAGGAAAAGTGGATCTTGTAGTTCCTATAGACAAACTCTCAACAGAGATAGAAACTCTAGTGGATACTATTGATAAAAATATTGCTCTATCTATTGATGATAGGATACTCAACCAACTCTATAGAGCTATTTTTGAAAATAAAGGTGTTGATTTCTCTTTATACAAAAAAAATACCTTGATACGACGAATTGAGCGGCGTTTATCTGCTTTAAAAGTAGATAATCTTCATGAATACCTTAAAATAATAGAATCTAATCCAGATGAGATTACCAATTTGTATCACGACATCCTTATTGGAGTGACAAGCTTTTTTCGTGACAAAGAGGCTTTTGATAAAATCACACTATCGATTAAAAATATAGTAGAAAAAAAAGAGCAAGGGGAAGAGATACGATTTTGGTCTATTGCTTGTAGTACAGGGGAAGAGGCGTACTCTTTAGCTATATTGCTTTGGGAGATTTTAGGGGATAAAATATCAAAATACAAAATTAAGATTTTTGCAACTGATATAGATGATGAAGCTTTAAAAATAGCACGAAATGGAGTCTATTCTGAAACATCATTTGATGGGGTAGATCAAGCAATTATCAAGCGATACTTTAGTGTTCAAAAAAACCATTTTGAGATAAAAAAATCTGTTCGCGAATTGGTAATATTCTCAAAACACAATATTACGAGCGATTCTCCATTTTTACGCCTTGACCTTATCTCTTGTCGTAATCTTTTGATCTATTTTAGCAATAGCCTTCAAAATAAATTTTTCCCAATAGTACACTATGCTTTAAAAGAGCATGGGATACTTTTTTTAGGGAAAAGTGAATCTGTTGGGCAACATGTGGATCTTTTTGAGCTTGTAGATAAAACCCAAAAGATATTTAAAGCTCAGTATACAGGGATAAAGGAGCCACCGAAACTCTACAACTACTCAAGTAGCTATAAAAATGACTTTGAATCAACTCCAGTAAAGAAAACTAAAAATGAGCAGGAGTACTTAGAGGATCAAATTACCGATGCTTTACAAAAAGTTGTATTAAGTCAATCAGTTGTGGTTAACTCCTCTTACGATATTGTTTATATCAAAGGGGATATACCATTTTTAAAATTTCAAACAGGAAAAGTAAGTCACAATATTTTTAAGCTTTTAGGTGATGAACTCTCTTTGGATCTTCGTGGAGCACTTGTAAAAGCCTCAAAATCAAAACAAACAGAATCTACCCCATATCGTTCAATCACACTTTTTCAAGATGTGATCCGCTATGTAAAAGCTATTATAACTCCTATTGAGGATGAGAAAAATGAGGGGCTACTCTTTGTGATATTTTTCCAAACTGAACACCCTCATAATATCAAAGGGCATATTATCAGTGATGGGGATGAAAGTGAAGCGATAGAAAAACTCACCCTTGAACTTGATAGCACCAAATCCCATTTGCAAAATGTTATTGAGGAGCTTGAAACCTCTTATGAGGAGATGCAAAGCTTAAATGAAGAGCTTCAAAGCTCAAATGAGGAGTTACAAAGCTCCAATGAAGAGCTTGAAACCACCAACGAGGAGCTTCAATCTACGAATGAAGAGCTTCAAACTGCTTATAGTGAACTCAAAGTTCTTTATGAAGATAAAGAGAAAAGAGCGTTGCAACTTGAAGATCTCACAAAAAAATTAAGCTTTAAAACTGAAGAGTATAGAAAACAAAAAGTGGTCACAGAAGCTATTTTAGATACAGTTCCTGTAGCTGTTACACAGCTAGATGAAAAGGGGGAGATCACCTACGCCAATAACTTTGCACTCGAACTATTGGGGCTAGCAGCTAAAGATATCACTAAAAGAACTTATAACTCAAAAGATTGGAACATCTCAACTTATGATGGGAAACCATATCCAGATGATCAACTCCCATTTAATCTTATTAAAAAAACCTATGAAGCGGTATATGATATACAACACACCATACAAAGTGGGGACAATCTTCTTTTCCTTTCAATTAGTGGTGCTCCACTTTTTGATGAACAAGAAAGATTTGTAGGAGCTGTTTTTTGTATAGAAAATCAAACTTCACAACACAACTTACAAAAAGATATTTTACACTACAAAGAAACAATTGATACAAGTATTCAGTCCAATATCCAAAAAGGGGATGCTGATCTTTTTGAATTGGCAATTATCGATATGGATTCAAAAGTAAGAAATAGTATCAATGAACTCTCTTTGGTTTTAAGCACTATAAATACTCAAGATAAAACAATCAATACAAAACTAGATACGGCGTATACTACTATACAAAATCTTTCTTCAAATCTAGGATCCACCACGAAAAGATATACACAAAAAATAAAATATGACAAATCATCACTTAAAAGTGAGTTTTCATACTATTTTGAGCTTTTCTCTTCTGTTTTTGAAAATAGATCAATAGAAGTTACTGATTCTTTAAGTACTAAAAATGATATAACACTCTATACAAAAGATGCAGGAGTAGTTCTGTACACACTTTTTAGCTTTGTTCTTAAGAACTGTTTTGTTTCAAAAAACAACCAATCGATCAATATCTGCTTTGAAAATAGTTACAAAGATTTTATCTATAGCTACACAATAACTATCTCAAATATAGATGTCAAAACATATCAAAAGCAGATAGAACAAACCTATAAAGAGCTAGAAAAAAGTCTTAAGAACTTAACTATTGATCCAAATAAAAAAGTTCTTACAGACTCTTTTGTTTTAACTATACCTATAAAAGGGGTATAAAGTTATGAATATCACTTTTATTACTGATTCTATCGCTTGTAAAGATATCTATGAAGAGATTTTTACAAAGCAATCTTTTCAGATACAAAAGATTATAGATCTCAATGAAGATTTTCAAAGTGATATTATTGAAACTCAAGTGGCGGTGATCGATATATCTGTTCAAAAATCTATTAAGAAAATAGATAATTTGTCTTTTGAGAAAAACTGTTTTATTTTTCTTATCTCCCCTTTTATAAACCAATTAAACACTTTTCAAAATTTAGAAAATACTTTTTCATATATTTTGGAAAAACCACTCAACACCAAACGATTTTTAAATATGCTTCAATCGGTAAAACTCGATATTCAAAACATAGATTATCTTCACAGTAAAGAGGATATTTTAATTGATCTTGTGGATCAATCACCTTTTCGCATTGGGGTGTATGACAATGATGGAAAACTTTTATATGCTAACAAAAAGTATACTCAAGCGAACCATATTAAAAATGTGATGCAAGATCACTACTTTGATGAGCTTATACAGTGTCAAGTTGAATTTGCAAAGATAAAATATCATCTCAAAACAAATGAATTTTTTACCACTGAAAAAGAGCATGAGAACAGATGGTATAAATCTTATTTTTATTATCTAAAGAATCAAACAACGATTATTCATGTGTGCAATGATAACACCAGTGAAAAATTAGAGCTTGATCAACTCAAAAAAACAGCAAAGTTTTTTGAGGAGACCAAAGAAGCGGTTACTATTACCGACAAAGATGGGACTATCCTTGCAGTCAATAAAGCTTTTTGCAATATCACAGGCTATACCATAAGTGAAGCAGTGGGTAAATCAACTAGTATATTAAGCTCAGGACTCCATGAAAAAAATTTTTATGAAAATCTTTGGGACCACCTTCAATACCATGGAAGATGGCAAGGGGAGATTTGGAACAAAAGAAAAAATGGGGAGATCTATCCAGAGTGGCTTTCTATCTCAAAAATCATCGATTCTAAAACAGGTGAAATAAACTATATGGCGATATTTACCGATATCACTTCACTCAAAGAAGCTGATGAGAAGCTCCATTTTTATGCTAATCATGACCACCTTACAGGGCTTATAAATAGAGTGCAACTAGAAAATATGATGGACTACACCATTAAGCACTCTGCGAGAAATCATAAAAAATTTGCCCTTTTATTTATCGATCTTGACCACTTCAAAGAGATAAACGACACTTATGGTCATGATGTGGGGGATATTGTTTTAAAAGAGGTGGCAAGTAGGATTCGAAGTACTCTACGAAAAGAGGATATTGTAGCACGAATTGGTGGAGATGAGTTTAATGTAGTGCTTACAAACCTCAAAGAGGAAAGTGATGCTATAGAGATGGGGAACATCCTTAATGAAGCAATTAAAAAACCAATCGTAATAGAAAAAAATAGTTTTTATCTCTCTTTATCTATTGGGATTTCTATCTATCCAAAACATGGGCTTGATAGTGTCACCCTTGCAAAAAATGCCGATCAAGCGATGTATGAAGTGAAAAAAAATGATAGAGATGGAGTGCTTGTATACAATAGCGACTACTCTGTAGATCTGGTTCGAAAGATCACTTTAAAAAATGATCTGAAAAAAACTATAGAGCAAGAGGGACTTGAGGTGTATTATCAACCAGTATACGACCTACACACCCAAAAAATATCTGGTGCAGAAGCTCTTGTACGATGGAATCATCCCAAAAAAGGGTTTATCCCTCCTGATCAGTTTGTCCAAATAGCTGAAAATCATGGAATGATTTTAGATCTAGGGGAGTTTGTGATAAAAAAAGTGTATGAAGATCTCCCTATAATTTTAGGAAAATTTGGGATTGATTTTACCT
>JAGYNS010000087.1 GCA_018399655.1 Campylobacterales bacterium | reverse complement strand
TCAAGCTCATATGCACTTGTCCCCTCTTCATCACTATAGCTAAAGACATTTGCTCTATCAAATCGATACTGCTTGATATATTCACAAAGCTCATTGAAGTCTTCCTCAGTTTCTCCAGGGTGTCCTACGATAAAGGTGGATCGCACAAATGCATTTGGTTGGGTTTTCATATGCTCCATAAGCTCTTTGAGTTGCTCCTCCCCTTTTCCTCTTTTCATTATTTTTAACATCTTTGAGCTGATATGTTGCAAGGGCATATCGTAGTAGGTGTGAAAGATTTTAGAATCTGCTATTTTTTCTATGAGTTTTTTTGTAGTGGTGGATGGGTATAGATATAAAACTCTGGCACTTTTTACCCCATCTATTTTTTCTACTAGGTCGATTAGTTGTTCTAGTCCATCATTGATATTTTTGTCTCTTAGATAAGAGCTACTATCTTGTGAGACAAATGAGAAGTCATAATATCCTTGAGCGATCAGTTTTTTCATCTCATGCTCAATTGACTCTAAAGTTCGACTATTAAGTTTTCCTTTAAATGCAGGGATTGCACAAAATGAGCATTTTTGATTGCACCCTTCGCTTAGTTTTATAAAAGCGTGGTAGTTAGACCCCGTTACCACCCGTTCATTTTCATCATCTGCTAAAAATACTTTTTGGGAGAAGTTTGATCTTTTCTCCTCTACAAGTTTATCGATGATATCGTAGTCCCCAACTCCTGTGAAGATATCCACCTCATTTTTAAGTCCCTCTTGAAGATCCTCTTTGTATCGCTCACTTAAACATCCAGCCATCACAAGCACTGAGGTTTCTTTTCTCGTAGCATCTAGATCAAAGATGGTATTAAGACTTTCCTCTTTGGCACTTTGGATAAACCCACAAGTATTGACGATGATAAGATCAGCTTCTGTGCTATCATCTGTCATTTCGTAGTCAGTTAATTTTGCTAGCATCACTTCGCTATCTATTAGGTTTTTGGTACATCCAAGGCTTATGAGATGGAGTTTTTTCTTCTGCATTGTTTCTCTTTCATATTTTTATAAGTGGTGATTATACAAAATTAGTGCTTCAATAAATATTTATGAAGTTTAAGGTATAATCGCGGATTATTACAATAAAAAGGGATAAAATGGATATTTTATTAGCAAGAGAAGAATTAACTTCAAAACCAAAAAAAGTGAAACTTGAAAAACTCCTAGAGAGTTTAGATAAAAATGGGG
The DNA here is from genome assembly GCA_018399655.1 of Campylobacterales bacterium. GTDB lineage: Bacteria > Campylobacterota > Campylobacteria > Campylobacterales > Arcobacteraceae > JAIOSF01. The sequence continues at coordinate 4,854 of JAGYNS010000087.1, read as the reverse complement.
AAGAGATCTTTTATTTTGACAAAGACAACTCTCATAAAGATATGATGAGTGTAGTTGATAAGTTTGAAGAAGCTGGATTTTCAGTTCATTTTAGAGAAGTGAAATATGGTCTAGCAGATGATGAGTACCTTTACGAAGTACACTCTTTATAAGAATATACTTTAGATAATAATGGATAAAAAACTTTTCATAGAAACTTTAGGGTGTGCTATGAATGTTCGAGATACAGAACATATCATAGCAGAGCTCAACAAGCACCATAGCTACTCACAAACAGATATTTTGCAAGAAGCAGATCTTATCATTATCAATACTTGCTCAGTTCGAGAAAAGCCTGTAGCAAAGCTTTTTTCAGAGCTTGGGGTTTTCAATCAAAAGAAAAAACCTGATGCAAAAATAGGGGTGTGTGGATGTACCGCAAGTCATCTAGGGCAGCAGATTATAAATAGAGCCCCTTATGTGGATTTTGTACTTGGAGCTAGAAATGTTTCTAAGATATCACAAGCTATTGAAACCAAAGGGATGGTAGCTATTGATATCAATAATGATGAGACCAATTATGATTTTGCTGATTTTAGAACTTCCCAATATAGGTGCAGTGTCAATATCTCTTTAGGGTGTGATAAAAGCTGTACTTTTTGTATTGTTCCAGCAACAAGAGGGGAAGAGATCAGTATCCCATCTGAGCTTATCATAGGGGAGATTGAAAAGTCTGTAAAAAGTGGAGCCAAAGAGGTTTTTTTACTTGGTCAAAATGTTAATAACTACGGGACAAGATTTAGTGATGATAGGGAAAAAACATCATTTACTCAGCTTTTAAAAGATATAAGCCAAATAGAAGGGCTGGAGCGAATACGATTTACCTCTCCACATCCTCTTCATATGGATGATGAGTTTATCGAAGAGTTTGCTTCTAATCCAAAAATTTGCAAACAGATCCATGTACCACTTCAAGCGGGAAATAGTCGGGTGCTTAAAGATATGAAAAGAGGGTATACCAAAGAGTGGTTTTTAAATCGTTGTGAAAAGATCCGATCTTTAGTTCCTGATGTAAGAATCAGTACTGATATTATCGTGGCTTTTCCAGGGGAGAGTGATGAGGAGTTTTTAGATACTTTAGATGTGATTGAAAAAGTACGATTTGATACTATTTTTAATTTTAAATACTCCCCACGACCACATACTCCCGCTCAAAATATGCCAAATCAGATCCCTGATGATATCGCTTCACAAAGATTGCAAAGAGTTATAGAACTTCATAAAGAGCATCAAGATGAGATTATGCATGGATATGTTGGGAAAACTTTTGAAGTGTTGTTTGAAGACCTGAAACCAAATGGGGAAGTATTTGGATACAGCGACAACTATACAAGTGTATTTGTAAAAGGGAGTGAAGAGCTTTTAGGGAAAATAGTTCCTGTAAAAATAACACAAGCATTTCGAACCTCACTAAAAGGTGAAGTGGTTTAGTTTTTTATGAAACAACTCTTAAAAAACTTCACCCAAACCAAATTTTTTGCTTACTTATTGCAGTTGGTTGTTCGACTGATCTATTTGACCAATAAAAAGATTTATCACTATTCAAATATAGATCAAAATGAGTCGATCATCGTGGCGATGTGGCATGGAGATCTTTTAATGCAACCACTTAACTATAGAGCATTTCGAAAAAATGGAATGGTAAAAGTGATAGTAAGTGAGCATAGAGATGGGAAGATTATAAAAAAAGTTGTGGAGTATTTAGGGGTTGGTTCTATTGATGGGTCAAGTTCAAAAGGGGGAGCAAGAGCTTTAATCAATGCTATAAAAACTCTCAAAAATGGAGATGATGTAGCGATCACACCAGATGGTCCACGAGGTCCTATTTATAGTGTAGCAGATGGGATAGTAGCACTCTGCCAGAAAACAGGGGCGAAAATCGTCCCTTTTAGCTCCAAGCCTTCAAGCTATTGGCAGTTTGATTCATGGGATAAATTTATAGTCCCAAAACCATTTGGAACGATTGATTTTTTTGTAGGGGAGCCATTTGATGTGGAAAATCTTTCTATGGATGAAGCAAAGCAGATGATACAAAATAAACTTATGGAAAATCAGTTGGAGAAGTAGATGATAAAGGAAAAACTGATACAGTATTTAGAAGATTTTTGTTACTACTTGCAAAGCCTTAAAAACTATTCTCCTCTTACGGTTAAAACTTACAAAACACCAATATTAGAAGCGATCAAAGTAAGTGAAGTGTATGAGGAGCAAGAAAAGTTGGTATTTGATATTACAAAATACCGATTTCAAATAGCAAACCAAAATCCAAAAACGATCAATAAAAAACTCTCAAGTATCAAAAGTTTTGTTCACTTTTTGGAAACCAAAGATATCAATACCATTCTTAAAGGTTCTCAAAGTATAAAAATAGCTTCAACTTTACCAAAGCCTGTACAAACTAACAATATCTATGAAGCTTTGGATCAAGTGCCATTGTTAGAAAAGATGATTATCGTATCTCTTTACTCTTTTGGTCTACGAATATCAGAACTTGCTCATCTTAAGCTTGAAGATATTACACAAGAGTGGATCAAAGTTGTTGGAAAAGGGAACAAACAAAGACAGATCCCCACAAATAGTTATTTTAAAACTCATTTTCAAGAGTATATATCTGTGTATCAACCAAAAATATATCTTTTTGAAAAAGAGCCATCAATAGCTTTAAGTCAAAGACAACTTCAATACAAAATAGAAAAAGCTTTTAAACAAATAGGGATAAAAGTGACCCCCCATCAACTGCGTCACTCATTTGCTAGTGATCTTTTAAATGATGGGGCTAGGATCAACGATATAAGCGAGCTTCTAGGGCATAGCTCACTCAAAGCGACGGGAATTTATACCAAGTTAAACACAAATACAAAGTTAAAACAGTATAATATGTCTCATCCATTAAATAAAAAAGTAGAGGATAGTGATGTTTAGCAAAAAGAAAAAACAGTTTGTAAGTATTGTAAAGCAAGATAAGCAACTGAAACTTAACTACAAAATACTTCAGGATAACAAAATAATCAAAGAGGAAAACTCTACTTTTGTGATCACAGAATCTACAATACCAAAAGATGCACTTTATAAGTTAGCGGTCTTGCAAAAAGATATTCCACACACCTATTTAATAGGGGTTTTTGATAGTGCTGCACAATATATTATCCCCTCAGCTAGTGTAGATGTGATATCTTATGAGTCGGTACCGTTTGATCACAACCAAAGTATTGCTATAGCAAAAAATGAGTTGGCATTAGCGAATAGATATTATCAAGATAGTGGGATAGATTATATTGTCTCTGCATTTTCTATAATATATGAATATGCCAAAGAGTATGGGGTAAAAAACTCTTTAGTCAGTCTTGTGAGCAACAATGTTCTATATATGCTTATTTTAGATGAAGATAAAAAAGTTGCCTTTAGCAAAGCAAAAGAGCTAACCCCTTTTGAAAAAATCAAACAAGAGCAATTTTCAGATGATGAGATAGTAGATCAAAAGCTTTATGATGAGGTGAGTTTTTTAGAGATTCAACAGTTCTTAAATGATGCGATAGAGGAGTATTATGGGAAGAAAGATGGTGTTGAGTTTATTGAAAATGTGAAGTTTTTATATACTCTTAATCCACTAAGCTCTGATCAGCTTGAATCACTCAATGAAGCTTTGATGGTACAAGTAGATTATGAACCTATTAGTATCCAAGAGTATCTCAATCGATTTATCCAAAAGCAAAGACTTGATGGGATAAGTTTTATCAACCCACGAACAAAATCAGCCCCAAAATCTATGAAAGGGTGGTTGCTCATCACTATTTTGAGCCTCATTGCCGTTTTATTGGTAGTCTATCTTAAGATGAGTGATGACCCAACAAAAACAACTGAAAACTCACAAACGCCAACAGCACAAATTGAACCTGTGGAGGTCAAAGATGAGCTTAATGCTCTTGATGCAGAACCCCCTTTAACACTTCCAAACCATGTGATGCTCAACAACGCTACAAAAGATAGAATCAAAATGCATTTTGATATTTTGCCTTATGATGGGATCATCAAAGATTTGGAACTTTTAGAAGATAGTGCCACTTTTGTAAACTATTTTGCAGTACCAACCACTTCTGTTGAGGAGATGCAAACAAAGCTTCTGAATATCTACAAAGATTCTAAAGTGCTTTTAAAACATCAAAACGAAGCACTTCTTAATGTGATCATTGAAAACCAAGGGTTAGTCATAGAGATAAAAAGTATCCCTTATGCAAAATATGATAAAGAACCATTGCTAGAGGTTGGAGCATCAACTGAATATCTTACCAAACTTTTACCTTTGCGATCCTCATTGAAGTTTGATAAAAAGATTCAAGATGAGAATCTATACTATGAGTTTACCGCTACAAGTATAGTTCAAAACCCACAAGAGTTTTTTGATTTTGTTGATAGGCTAAGCAATGAGAGTTTTAGTCTTTATATTGATTATCCAATTGTATTTTCAAAACTCAATGAAGGGATAGAGGTAAAATATACCCTTAAAATGTATCAAGGGACACCTCCAAGTCCCACTTTGAAAAAGTAAAATCTTCCAAAGAGTGAAGATATCCTCTTATATTAGAAGGGATCTTTCTTACTCTACAATTTTCTTTAAATACTTTATCCATAGAAGATTTTACAAAAGGGGCTATAAAAATAGTATCTTTTTGTATCGCAATAGCGTATTGGTGAGAAACCACAACGGTTTTGTTTTGGACGATCTCATCTCTCGTTTTTTTTGAGAGCAATATCCCTTTTGCTTTTAAATCTTTGTCGATAAGTTTAATTGCGATATTCAAATCTCCATTAAACTTA
>JAGYNS010000086.1 GCA_018399655.1 Campylobacterales bacterium | reverse complement strand
TTAAAAATATCTATTATAGTGATATAGGCGATTTTGTAGTAAATGGGATTATTTTTGAAGTGGGTGGAAAAGGGAAAAACTTCACTCAAATAAAAGATGTAAAAAAAAGTTATTTAGCTATAGATGTGGACACTACAACACACAAGCATAAAATACCCCTTTGGCTTTTTGGTTTTTTGTATTAACCTTTGATAGCTTTTTCCTTTTTAGACTCTAAATAGCTGATGATCAAAATCAATCCCACAGAGATATTGATCAGTACATCAGCAAGATTAAAAATAGCAAACTCAAATCCACAATGCCAATAGATATAATCTACCACTCCTCCATGGATAAATCGATCATAAATATTGCTAATCCCCCCAGCTAATAAAAGTCCCACAGGGATATAGTAGCTACTAAAAAGCTCTTTGTGAAACCATAGATAAAATGCCCCTGCAAGAAGTATTCCTATTTGGATATATTTGAGATTTCCTTCTAGAAAAGAGAACATAGAAAATGCCACACCATAGTTATATGCCAAAACCAAAGAGATACACTCCCCTTTTCTTTCATACCCATCTACAAAAAGCATTTTTATATATTGATCGATAAAAAATAGCACAAGAAAAAGTGCTATTGTTGTGGAAAGTTTTCTTAGCATAGTTTTGATTGGATAAATTTTTGGAGTTTTTCCATAGATTCATCCACTATTTTTTTCTCTTTTCCCTCTAGTAAGAGTCGTATTTTTTTCTCAGTTCCTGAGTATCGTATAAGATCTCGAAGCCCTACACTTTGAAAAGATTGTAAAAGCTCTTCAAGCCCCTCTATTGTATCGAGTGGCTTTTTCTCTTCAACACGAAGATTTTTTAGTACTTGTGGATAGAGTTCAAACGGATTGAGTGCGACACTTGCTTCTTTTTTTGTAGATACTAGTAGTGCCAATACCTGCAATGCTGAAGCTAGTCCATCTCCTGTTTTAGCTACATCTGCAAAGATGATATGTCCACTTTGTTCTCCACCAAAGTTTGATTTTTTCTCTTTCATCAACTCCAGCACATATTTATCCCCAACATTTGATCTATACAAAGGGATATCATGAGAAGACAAGTAGTCTTCAAGTGCTTGATTGCTCATCACGGTAGTGACACATCCACCTTGAAGCTTCCCTTGCGATTTAAGGTAAACTGCAAGGGCTCCTATGAGCTTATCTCCATCAATCACATCACCATTTTCATCCACTACTACTAATCTATCTGCATCACCATCAAGTGCAATTCCTATATCTGCTCGATATTGAACGACTAGTTTTCCTAGCTCTTTTGGATGAAGGGCTCCGCAGTTGTCATTGATATTGTATCCATTTGGTTCATCATTGACCGTAATCACATCTGCATCAAGCTCTTCAAGTATAGTAGGTCCCACTTTGTACCCTGCACCATTGGCACAATCAAGTACAATACGAAGACCACTAAGACTAAGCTCCCTTGGAAATGAACTTTTTATAGAAACGATATACCTTCCTATGACATCATTGATCCGTTTTGCTTTTCCTATCTCCATATGGGTACATTGAGATTTTTTTAAAAGCTCTTCATTTTCAAATATCTGCTCAATCTTTTTTTCTATATCGGAAGAGAGTTTATTGCCATGATTATCAAAAAATTTCACTCCATTATCTTCATAAGAGTTATGAGAAGCACTAAGCATTATTCCAGCATCACAACGCATTGTTTCAGTTAAATATGCGATTGCTGGCGTTGGCATAGGACCTATTTGCATCACATCATATCCAACAGATGTCAGACCACTTACAAGTGCATTTTCTATCATATATCCACTTCTTCGTGTATCTTTTCCTAGAAGTATTTTTTTGGTTTTTGAGTGTTTTTTGAAATATATTCCAGCTGCTTGAGCAAGTTTCAGTGCAGTAATAGCATCTAAAAAGATTCCCGCTTCACCTCTTACACCATCTGTTCCAAAAAGATTTCCCATAGTTATACCATCCCTTGTTCATATTGGGCTCGAATTCTATCTTTCTCTTTTTGTCGTTTCTCTTTTTCAGCTAACATTTTTCGATAATTGGAAATAGAAAATCGCAATTGCACTAAAAATGATGCTGCGATAAAGATAGAACTATAAGTCCCCACTACAATTCCTACAAGAAGTGTAAAACTAAATCCATTGAGAATCTCTCCACCAAATAGATATAAAGTCAATACAACAAAAAAGGTTGTCAATGATGTAAGTGTCGTACGACTCAATGTTCTTGAAACTGATTCATTTACTACATCATTAAGCTCATTTTTTTTAGAGGTTTCCACCCCTTCTCTAATTCTATCAAATACGATAATCGTATCATTGAGTGAGTATCCAAGAATTGTTAAAATGGCTGCTAAAATGTCAAGATTTACATCAATATTAAATAGTATTATAGCACCTATTGCTATGGATACATCGTGAATCAAAGCCAAAATAGAAGCTATAGCAAATCGCCACTCAAATCTATAAGATACATATGCTATCAATATCATCACAAAAGCTAAACTCAGTGCCATTATCCCTTTTCTTGAAGAGCATCTCCCACTTTTGAATCCAACCATATCAACTCTTCGTACCTCATATTCACTGTTGGTTGAAGGTTTCTCTCACCTCATCCCCTATATCTTTAGCTATACTTGTACTTGAAGTTGGAATTTTGATAATAATCTCTTCATCACTCCCAAACTTTGTCCTATGCTTTTCAAAAGTGCTGTTTTTAAAAGTATCTCACGAATATCATTAATTGGGGCAGCTTTTGTATACTGTACTTGGATAAGTGTCCCCCTCAGAAAGTCAATCCCAAGGTTGAGTCCTTTGGTAAAAAGCAATACAAAAGGGTGATAACCAAAAAAGCTGAAAGTGCTAAAAGTAAAATCTTTTCCCATAAAATCATAAGTTTATCTAATTTAAAAATTCCATTATCTCACCCCAAACCATTTTCTGATATTTTTGTCTCTTGCTATTTTGGCACATAAGAGGCTTCCATATATCCCATGGGTTCCCAAAATTGCTGTTACCATTGAAGCTAAAATACCAATACTAATAGTGATAGCAAACCCTTTAATAAGGTCCTGTCCCATAAGCATATAATATCACTGCAACAAGTGTTGTGATATTTGCATCAAGGATAGCACTCATCGCATTTTATACCCATTTTCAATCGATTTATGGATAGATTTCCCCTCTTTTAAAAGCTCCCGTATCCGCTCATTGATAATGACATTAGCGTCCACTGCCATCCCTACAGTTAAGACAATACCTGCCATCCCTGGTAGAGTTAAGGTTGCTCCAAACATTGCCATAACCGCTATAATGATAAAAATATTTGTAATAAGTGCAATGTTTGCTACAATTCCACCTACACCATAATAGATAACCATAAAAATAACAACTAGGATAAATCCAGCAATTAAAGCTATTGTTGAAGCTTGAATACTATCTGCACCAAGACTTGGTCCTACACTTCTTTTTTCAAGCACTAAAATTGGAGCTGGTAATGCTCCACTTCGAAGGGCAATAGCTACATTTCCAGCTTCTTCTGTGGTAAAGTTTCCACTTATTTGTCCACTTCCACCACCAATTCTTTCACGAATAACAGGAGCGGAAAATACTTTTCCATCAAGAACTACTGCCAGTCTATTGCCAATATTTTTCGCAGTAAAATCTCCAAATACTTTTGCCCCAAAAGTACTTAAAGTAAAGTTTATCACAGGTTGATTGGTTTGTTGGTCAAAAGAAACTCTTGCATCAACCACTTCTGAGCCCGTAAGAATTGGGATCTGTTTCAAAAGATATTTGGTATTTGGATTGTTTGAATCTTCTAAGATCACATCACCAAACCCTAAAGCTTCCTCTTTAGTTAGATCATATACTTGATCTGCTTTTGTTTCATCGATTGCCATAAGTTCAAGATTGGCAGGTTTTGAGATCAAAGCTCTTGCTTGTTGCTCCTCCTCTTGAGTTTTTATCCCAGGAAGTTGCACAACAATATCCTCATCCCCTTGCCTTGTAACTGAAGGTTCTGCTAAGCCAAATTGATCAAGTCTATTTCGTACTGTTTCAACCACTTGAGCCACAGCCATATCTTTTACTAGCTCTATCTCTTGTGGTGTAAGAGCTATAGTGTACTGTAGTGCTTGATTTTTCTTAATATCAAGCCCCTCTATCTCTTCAAGCATCAAGTCAAGTTTTTGTTGCTCATCGGGGTCCAATAAAGTAAAACTTACATGATCTGTTTGAACAATAAGATCATCTATTAAGATAAGTTCTTTATCTGTGAAGTATTTGACTGTTGCAGCGATTGATTTAATTTTTCCCTCAACAGCTTTTGGAGTTTCTACTCCTAAAAGCATATGAAGACCACCTTGAAGGTCAAGTCCTAATGATATCTTTTTCCCCTCATCAGTTTGTAAAAAAGAGGGGATGGAGAAGATAATCCCAAATAAGGTGACAAGAAAAAATATCACCAGCCTATAGTTTAGTAAATTCAAACGAACCCTTTAATTAATCTTCCCATTTCGCTGCAACATAGTTTCTAGCAACTCTTAAAACTGAATCATCAGTACTTTTTACTGTTAAAAAGTTCTCTTCCACTTTTGTAATCTCTACAATAAGTCCACCATTGGTTACTATTTTGTCCCCTTTTTGTAAAGACTCAAGCATTGCTTTATGCTCTTTTTGTTGCTTTTGTTGTGGTCGAATGATAAGAAAGTAAAATATTGCAAATAATACAATAAGTGGGAGTAAAGACCCTATTAAATTTCCGTCCATTTGTTATCCTTTTATTTTAAAATTTTGATATTTTATCTAAAGAGCACTTAAGGCTCACCTTAAAACTCTAGTGTCCCCTCAATAGTAAACTCAGCTCTTGCATCAAGCTCAGCATGGCTTAAAACAGCAATACTTAATCCAAATTTTTCAAAAATCTCCGCTAATCTTCTTCGTAAACTAGGATCAACTATAAGAGCCACAGGAGCGATCCCTTTTGCATCAATTTGATTCATCATATCTCGGGTTTTAGTTACAAGATTATTGATCTCTCCAATGCTCAACATCAATTGGCTCACCCCATGCTGTTCTTGAAGTTTTCCAAGGAGGTTTTGCTCTAGGTCTGATTTTATAGTTATAATATGAATAGCACCATCTGCAGCTGTGTATTTATTGGTTATGAGTCTAAATAGCTTTGATCGCACATGTTCTAGTAGTATATCAGGTGACTTTGTAAGCTCTGCTATATCTGATACCGCTTCAAGGATAGTGATCATATCCACAAGTGGGATCCCCTCATGGAGAAGGTCTTTACATACTTTAAGCAGTGATCCGTAAGTGGTAACTTTCATAGCCTCTTCAATAATAATAGGGAAGTCCTCTTTGAGTCTATCGATGATATCAACAAGATCTTGTCTTGTAATAATATCCTCAGAGTGCTTTTTAATAAGCTCTGAAAGATGCGTTGAGATAATAGTAGGAGCATCTACGACGGTAAATCCACGATTGAGTGCTTCATCTTTTTGTTCTGGGTCTATCCATGTGGCATCAAGTCCAAACACAGGCTCTTTTACTTTTTTCCCATTAAGTTTTGCACCTCCTACTCCTCCCATAGCAAGAACTTTATTGAGTTCTACATTTCCTTTTGCTATTGGTATTCTTTTAAGGTTAAAAGAGTATTCGTTCATCTGTAAAGAGGTATCATCACTAATTCTAATTTGAGGGATCACAAAGCCTAACTCCCCTGCGATTTTATTTCGTATCCCTTTAATTTTATCAAGAAGTTCATTATTATCTTGAACAAGTCGTAAAAGCTGAGCTCCTAGTTTGAGTTCAAGCACTTCAAGCTTCATGGTTCTATCTAAAGTTTGCTCCTCAGTTTGAGCGGTAGTTTGTTGCTTTTGTTGTTGCTCCTCTTGAGCTTTTTGCTTCTCATGAGCAACTTTTTTCCCAATCTCCTCCCCTTTGACAAATCGTGTAAATACATTATCTTGGTCATCATCAACCATATAAACAATATACCCAATCCCTGAAAGTAAAAGTCCCATAAACAATAAAATACCACTTGGAAAACCTGGAACCAATGCAAAAAGTAAGAGTGCAACCCCTGTGATCATCAAGGTTTTACTATCATTTACAAGCTGAGTAATAGTCCCACTTGCAAACTTCTCTTCATCGTTATTTGATCGTGTAATAATAATAGCCGTGGCGGTTGAGATAATCAGTGCTGGAATTTGAGCTACTAAACCATCCCCTATAGTTAAAATGGTGTAGATCTCAGAA
>JAGYNS010000085.1 GCA_018399655.1 Campylobacterales bacterium | reverse complement strand
AATAATCGCTCTACATTTTTTGCACAGAGTATGAATACCTCTGTTAAAAATATAGAAAGATGGCTCAAACAACTAAAAGACCAAAATAAAATAGAGTTCAAAGGTAGTCCCAAAACAGGAGGATATATAATAAAATGATAAAAAAACTAAGAGCCATACTCACACGAAGGGATAAGCAGTTTTTACTCTTTCTTTTAGGGTTTTCTATCATCATCTCTATCATAGAAACAGTAGGTATATCTATCATTATGCCATTTATAGCAATAGCTACTGACTTTACACTCGTAGAGTCAAACGAATATTACAAATATGTGTATGAGTTTTTGAACTTTTCTGAACCTAAAGATTTTGTGATAGCTTTTGGTGTAGTTCTGATATTTTTCTATATCTTCAGAAGTGGGATAAATCTACTCTATTTTTACCTGCTCAATCGCTTTTCACAAGGGAGATATCATCTCATAGCCTATAGACTCTTTGAAAACTATATGGGGATGAGCTACAAAAACTTTGTGAAAAAAAACAGCTCCACTCTTACCAAATCTATAGTAAACGAAGCTGCAAACCTCACAGGTCTCATACAAAATCTTCTTTTTATGATGAGTGAGGTATTTATCATCATCTTTTTATATGGGATGATGCTTTATGTCAACTATAAGATCACACTACTTCTTACAGTGATACTTATCATAAATGCTATATTTCTTACCAAAACAGTATCGACCCGTATCAAAAAAGCAGGAGCACTAAGAGCAGATATACAAGGAAGATTTTATGAGATCATCAACAAATCCTTTGGTAACTTCAAGCTTCTCAAGCTAAGAGGAGATGATCAAAAGCTATTAGGTGAGTTTGGTGAAGTAAGTATGGGCTATGCTCAGGCCAATATAAGAGCCTCTACACTCCAGCAGTTCCCAAGACTATTTTTAGAAGCCATTGGCTTTGGACTTATCGCTTTTATCGTCACATACTTAGTATGGAAATATGAGGGAAATATATCAGGGGCACTATCTATCATCTCTATGTTTGTACTAGCGCTTTATAGACTATTACCATCGGTCAATCGTATTATGACTGCTTATAATGGTATCATGTTTAACTATAAAGCTCTGGATATCGTACACAATGACCTGATGTACGATAGTGAAAAGCTTGGGAGTCGACCTATAGAATTCAAAGATACTATTACACTATCAAATATAAGCTTTGAGTATGAAGAGAACAAACCAGTACTCAAAGATATCAGCCTCTCTATCAAAAAAGGCTCAAAAATAGCTTTTGTAGGAGAGAGTGGTAGTGGAAAGAGTACTTTAGTAGATCTGATCATTGGACTATATAAACCTATCCATGGAAGTATATCTATAGATGACACTACACTCTGTGATGAGACTATAAAAGCATGGAGATCAAAAGTAGGCTATATACCACAAAGTGTTTATTTGTTTGATGGAACAGTAGCAGATAATGTAGTCTTTGGAAGAGAGTACGATGAGGCAAAAGTGATAGAGTCTCTAAGACAGGCAAATATCTATAGCTTTTTAGAACAAAAAGAGGGGATAGAGACAAAAGTAGGTGAAGGTGGTGTGATGCTAAGCGGCGGGCAAAAGCAGCGTATCGCTATAGCTAGAGCACTCTATGGTGACCCCGAGTTACTAGTACTCGATGAAGCTACAAGTGCCCTTGACAATGACACGGAAAGTAAAATCATGGATGAGATTTATAAAGTAAGTTTTGATAAAACATTGATTATAATTGCACATAGATTAAGCACAATTGATAGGTGTGAGGAAGTGTATAAACTAATGGATGGAAAGTTCTTAAATGAATAATATTTTAAGCCTAATCGGTAGAACAAAAGAGCTTTTTACGGAAGATATTAATAAGCATAATCAAAAACTAATCAATATTGTTTCTAAATCCTCTTTTCTTGTAATTGGTGGTGCAGGCTCCATCGGTCAAGCAGTCACAAAAGAGATCTTTAAACGCAACCCTAAAAAGCTTCATGTAGTCGATATTAGTGAAAACAATATGGTGGAGTTAGTTCGAGATATACGAAGTAGTTTTGGATATATCGACGGAGAGTTTGCTACATTCGCTCTTGATATAGGAAGCTTGGAATATGATGCTTTCATAAAAGCAGATGGGAAATATGACTATGTTTTAAATCTTTCAGCACTCAAGCATGTAAGAAGCGAAAAAGACCCATTTACTCTTATGCGCATGATTGAAACAAATATTTTTAATACAAATAAAACACTACAGCAAGCTATAGAAAATAGGACTAAAAAATATTTTTGTGTATCTACTGATAAAGCCGCAAATCCAGTTAATATGATGGGTGCAAGTAAGCGTATTATGGAGATGTTTGTGATGCGAAAATCAAAGCAGATAGATGTTTCGATGGCACGATTTGCAAATGTAGCTTTTAGTGATGGAAGCTTACTTCATGGGTTTAATCAGCGATTAGAAAAAAATCAGCCAATAGTCGCACCAAACGATATAAAAAGATATTTTGTAACTCCACAAGAGAGTGGCGAGCTTTGTTTAATGTCTTGTATATTTGGGAAAAATAGAGATATCTTTTTCCCAAAACTTAGTGAGAACTTACATCTTATCTCCTTTGCAGATATTGCCGTGAAATATCTCAAAGAAAAAGGGTATGAGCCATATTTGTGTAAAGATGAAGATGAAGCGAGAGAACTTGCTAAAACTTTGCCAGCTCAAGGAAAATGGCCTTGTTTATTTACATTCAGTGACACAACGGGTGAAAAAGATTTTGAAGAGTTTTTTACAGACAAAGAAGTTTTAGATATGACTAGGTTTGAAAACTTAGGTGTTATAGAAAATGAAGCAATTTACAACGAAGATAAACTCAATAGCTTTGAGAAAACTATCAAATCTTATATCGAAAATCTTTCTTGGACAAAAGAAGATATAGTCAAAGAGTTTTTTACAATGATTCCAGACTTTGGGCATAAAGAAACTGGTAAGTATCTTGATGGGAAGATGTAATGAAACAGATAGTTGATTTCATAAAGCAAACATTTAATACAAATGAGTTTATACCATTACATGAACCACGGTTTATAGGTAATGAAAAAAAATATCTTAATGATTGTATCGATTCCACATTTGTTTCAAGTGTTGGTAAATATGTGGATGAGTTTGAAAAAAAGTTTGCTTCATTTGTGGGTAGTAGATACGCAATTGCAACAGTTAATGGTACAGCAGCTTTACATGTAGGTTTAGTGCTAGCAGATGTAAAAAGTGGTGATGAAGTGCTTACACAACCTCTTACTTTTATCGCTACATGTAATGCTATTAGCTACTGTGGTGCGAAGCCAATATTTGTGGATGTAGATCACGAAACTATGGGGATGAGCCCAGAATCAGTTAAAAAATTTTTAGAAATAAATTGCGAAGTAATAGAAAATAAATGTGTAAATAAAACTACTGGTAAAACTATTAAGGCATGTGTACCAATGCACACTTTTGGACATCCATGCAAAATAAAAGAGATAAAAGATGTTTGTGATGAGTGGCACATTGTTTTAGTAGAAGATAGTGCAGAGTCTTTAGGAAGTTACTATAAAAATAAACATACAGGAACTTTTGGAAAAATAGGAGCATTCTCTTTTAACGGCAATAAAATAATCACTTCAGGCGGTGGCGGAGTGATTGTAACCGATGATGAAGTTTTAGCAAAACGAGCAAAACATATCACAACAACAGCAAAAATACCACACCCATATGAGTATGTACACGATGAGATAGGTTATAACTATAGGTTGCCAAATATAAATGCAGCTTTGCTTGTAGCACAGCTTGAGAGTCTTGATAGTTTTTTGCAATCAAAAAGAGAACTTGCCCAGAGCTATAAAGAGTTTTTTGTAAAACAAAATATTGATTTTATAGAAGAGCCCAAAGAGTCACAATCAAACTACTGGCTTCAAGCGGTGCTTTTAAAAGACAAGCAACAAAGAGATGAGTTTTTAGAGTTTACCAATAAAAATGGTGTGATGACACGACCTATCTGGCGACTTATGAATGAGCTAGAGATGTTCAAAGATTGCCAGTCTACAGAGCTAAAAAATGCAAAATATCTTGAAGAACGGGTTGTCAACATCCCAAGTAGTGTGAGAGTATAATGGAAGAGATTCTTTTAGTAGGTGGTGGGGGTCATTGCAAAGCAGTCATTGATGTTATTGAGCAGCAAAACATCTATAAAATAGCAGGCATTATCGATAAAAAAGAGCTTCTTGGCGCAAAGCTTTTTAACTATGAATTTATCGGATGTGATGATGATTTGGATGAGCTATTTTTCAAATATAAAAACGCAGTAGTAACTGTAGGGCAGATAAGATCCAATGAGATAAGAGTCAAGCTTTTTAACAGACTCAAATGTATAGGCTACAATCTACCAACTATTATTTCACCTCTTGCATATTTATCACAACATGCCACTATAGATGAAGGAAGTGTCGTGATGCACCATGCTCTTGTAAATGCAAGTGCAGCAGTAGGTAAAAACTGTATTATAAACACAAAAGCACTTATAGAACACGATGCTGTAATAGAAGATTATTGTCACATAAGTACAGGTGCTGTTATTAATGGTGGAACGGTCGTAAAAAGCAATACATTTTTTGGAAGTAATGCTACATCCAAAGAGTACATTGAGGTAGATGGATTTATTAAAGCAGGGAGTGTGGTAAAATGAGCAAAGTCTTTATAATAGCAGAAGCTGGAGTCAATCATAATGGAAGCATTGAACTAGCAAAAAAGTTAATAGATGTAGCAGTAGATGCTGGAGCTAATGCGGTAAAATTTCAAACATTCAAGGCTACAAACTTAGTCTCTAAAGATGCACAAAAAGCCGAGTACCAAAAGCAAACGACAGACAAAGCAGAATCGCAATTTGATATGCTTAAAAAACTAGAACTTGATGTAGATACTCATAAAGAGCTTATCTCTTATTGCAAACAAAAAAACATCATGTTCTTATCAACTCCTTTTGACCATGATAGTATAGAGCTTTTAAACGACTTGGGTCTTGAAGTGTTTAAGATACCTAGTGGAGAGATAACCAATCTGCCGTACTTGCGACACATAGGAAAACTTGCTAAACAAGTGGTGCTCTCAACGGGTATGGCAGATATAGGTGAAATAGAAGATGCTTTGGATGTACTCATAGAAGCGGGTACAAAAAAAGAAAATATCACAGTACTTCACGCCAATACTATGTACCCCACACCTATGGAAGATGTAAATCTAAAAGCGATGGTAACCATAGGAAATACTTTTGATGTGGCTTTTGGATACAGTGACCATACTTTAGGAATAGAAGTAGATATAGCAGCAGTTGCGATGGGTGCGAGCTGTATAGAAAAACACTTCACACTTGATAAAACTATGCAAGGACCCGACCACAAAGCGAGCCTAGAACCAGATGAGCTAAAAGCCATGGTACAAGCTATGCGCAATATAGAGCTAGCATTGGGATGTAGCACGAAAAAACCAAGTAAGAGCGAAACACCAAACAAAGCGATAGTACGAAAAAGTATCGTGGCAAAAGAAGCTATTAAAAAAGGTGAAATTCTTAGCAAAGAGAATCTAGCTGTTAAACGTCCCAGCAATGGCATAAGCCCTATGCGATGGGATGAGATAGTAGGAAGTATCGCACTTAAAGACTATAGTAAAGATGAATTGATATGAAGCAAAAAATATGTGTAGTTACAGGAAATCGTGCGGAATATGGCTTGCTTTTTTGGCTTATGAAAGAGATTGAAGCAGATGAAAATCTTGAACTTCAACTTATAGTTACAGGTATGCATCTAAGCCCTGAATTTGGCTTAACTTACAAAGAGATAGAAAAAGAGTTTAAAATAGATAAAAAAATAGAGATGCTTTTATCTTCAGATACGGCTATTGGTATCTCAAAATCTATGGGATTGGCTCAAATATCTTTTGCTGAAAGTTATGACGAGTTAAAACCTGATATCGTTGTAGTACTTGGGGATAGATATGAGATATTTAGTGCTGTGAGTACCGCTATGATAGCCCGTGTCCCCATAGCTCATCTTCATGGCGGAGAAACTACAGAAGGTGCGTTTGATGAGTCGATTCGCCATAGTATTACAAAAATGAGCCATCTTCACTTTACTGCAACTCAAGAGTATAAAAATAGAGTCGTTCAATTAGGTGAACACCCTAATAGAGTTTTTAATGTTGGTGGCATGGGGATAGAAAATATCAAAAGATTAAAGCTATTATCAAAAAATGAATTTGAAAAAGCAATTAGTACAATACC
>JAGYNS010000084.1 GCA_018399655.1 Campylobacterales bacterium | reverse complement strand
CAAATTGCTTATCAGCGTCGATCTTTGCATCTTGTTTTGGCATAGTCACATTGAGTCTATGTGTTTTTGTGTCATTGTCTAGTTGAGCCGATTCGATTCTCTCAGGATTAAGAGCTGTCTCAAGAGCTGTTTTAAGTATCGCTTGTTTTTTCTGCTCATCAAGTATTGCTAGCTTATCAAGAAGCTCTTGGTCTCTAAGCTCCATAGCAAGAGCTGTATCCATAGACTTCGATGTGGTACCTACTACTATTTGAGCCATCATATTGGCGATCACTTCAACTTTCTCTTTATCGTCCACGATCCCTTGAGCTGTGGCATCCTCTACATACTCTATAGCTACTTTGTATGGTGTTGCATCTGCTATAGAGTGAGACATAAGATCTGAAAAATTATTGAGTACATTTTCTTTAAAAGTCATTATTCTATCCCTCCTGTTGATTTAGTTGTACCACTATCATCATAGCTATGAGTATGTGATGTATATATTTCATTTGCTAGTGTTCCATCTGCATTGAAAGTGATCCCAAAAAGTGAAGCTATAGCATCTAACTTATTATTTGTCTCTATGATATCTTCTCCAATAGACACCAAAGAGCTTTGGATCAGTGTGATATTTGCTTTGTTTGTGTCTACTTGATCGCTCAAAGCCTCAGCATCGCCACCCAAAGACTCCTCAGTTCTATTTGCTTTAGCTATAGCTATCTTTCCAAATTTTTTATTTTTATCCATATCAGCCCTCTAATCGTGTATACACAAACTCTTTGACATTAAAATTTGGGCAAGTCTTATTTTCGTCCAAGTCATAATGTCCTACAACATTCTTTTTACTAATATTGTACTTGAGCATTAAATTCTCAATAAGTAAAGCTAGATTTTCAAACTGATATTCAGTAAAGCTATTTATACCAATTAAACATATTGCTATGCTATTCTCATTGTGTCCTTTAGCGTGTGCAGGTATCCAATACTCAGGTCTACCTGCTTCTACTAATCCATCTTCATTTATAACATAATGATAACCTATTCCATCCCAGCCACGCTGTTTGTGCCATAAATGGATATCTTCTGCTGTATCTCCTCTATGTGGACTATCACTACAATGTATCACTATTTTATTTGGTTTGTTTATTACTGACATTATTTCCCCTTTTTATTTGTAACCATAGAGCCTACCTTTTCTATGGTTCTAGCTCCAAAGTAAAATACAAATACAGTCATAAGTAAATCTCTTAACATCTCTAAAACTGTGCTAGGTACATCATTGAAAAAAGCCAATGTAAAAAGAGCCATAAGATAGATAAGAGCCATAGGTCTAATGTTTTTACTAAGCCACGAATCACTTTGCATATCATTTTTATGTCTCTCCGTTAAATTCTCTTGTTCTTTGTTCCAAGCTGTTTGTATCTGTTCTTGCATGTATTTTTCAAACTCAGCTTTTTTCTGTAGTTTCTCACTATCGGTTTCAAACTTTTTATCAAATAGATCCATACCTTTATTTACTAAAGTAGGTATTAAACTTGTTAGTATTGGTATCATTGTAGATTCTCCTTTTCTCTATCTATCCTTGTACTAAGTATATTCAAATATGTATTCATAGCATTTAACTGAATAGCAAGTAGGTTCTTATCTACCTTTTGCATATTTTGATATATCTCGCTATCTATAATAAATGTTTCCAACTTCCTAGCCTTTTCGTCTAGTTCAGCATATTCATTTTCCATTCTTTTTATGTAATCCATTTTAGCAACTCTCCTTATATGTATTTAATATCTTTGTAATCTTCGCATTGGTTTCTATAGCTTCATAAAACTTGCCTTTAAGAACCTGTCCGAACATTTTATTAATTAGTGATAATAGTTTAGTGTTCATTATAATCCTTTCAGTTTGTAGCCAATGAAGCCAATAATTATGGATATAACTATAGATATAATACTAGATGTTTTAGATGAAGCACTAGATAGCTCTGACTTCATAACAGCTGAATTAACTACTACTTCATTTAGTTTATTCTCTATCTTATTTACTTTCTCTTCTACCTGTGTAAGTCTAAAGTGTACTAGTTCATTTGGCTCATTCATTTATCTGCTCCCCCATATCTGTGCAAATCAAATACACTTCTTATCTCACATCCGCCACATTCACTAGTTCTGTCTAAAGCTTCCACATAATCTGTAATATCTCTACCAGTACCAACCGTACCAATTACTAAACCATCTTTATCTCTTATTACATTCTTATGCACTTCTAGTTCTAAGTTTTTACCTTTAACATTTCCATTTTCTAAAAACCTTTCAGGCTTTAGTGTTTTAAGTACTATAAGATCACTGTTTCCACAAACTTCCCCAAAGGTATGTTTGTCTTTACCTACTCTTTTCTTTTCAGCTTTAGATAGTTCAACATCAGTTTTACCTATAGGGTTATCATCAAACAATAATCCATCTCTAATAGCTTTGTTAGCTAATAAATATTTACCATTTGTATCTTTGCACCAAACCATATCTGGTATACACTCTATAACTGCATTTAAAAGGGTCTCTTTGTTTTGTAACTCTTTTTCTAACATTTGTTTTTCGTATTGCAAGTCCTTTTGAACTGACTTAACATCTTCGTGTATCTCTTTCATAGAAGCTATAAACTTATCAAGATGTGGTGTGTTTGAATAAAATGGATTTATCATATCAATAAAGCATTTCCATTTGCTACTCAACCAATTTAACAATCTCATTTTTTAATAACCTTTCAATTTCAAATACTGCTTTATAAACCAAGCACTTGTAAGCTTCCACATTAGCTCATACCATTTGTATGGTCTCAAATTTGTAATATCATAAATATCTAAATATGTCTCCATAGATATAGGGTTCTTGATATTGTTATCTATTACATTTAAACCACTTTGTGAAACCAATATACAGTGACCCTCTCCGTTTAGCTTACAGTACCAATAGTTCCAGTTGTGAAAACCTGCCACTTCTCTTTTAAGAGTTATAGCATAGTCTTCACAGTCTCCCATAAGCTTACCATCAATCTCTTGCAAACCCAACCAAGCTTCGCTGAAGCCTGTTAAGTCTTTATCTGTTGCATAGATAAATCTTTTATTTATCTCTTGTAATGTCATATTGCGTTCCTATTAGCTTTTTCCCATTGCCCATATCTAGGGTCTATCTATCTACCTTTGATATACTGGCATTTCTAACAATACTTCATCAACTGTTGGCATACTTCTATTTCCAGCTAAAACATCAGCTTCAATCTCTCCAGCTTTTACCCAACAATTACTAGCCCAAACTGCCATAGCTTCTGCTTCTGCTTGAAACGGATTTGTATATCCTGCATAGCTTCTTACACTCATCATATTGTCATATCTATATTCTCTTGCTTTTTCATCAAGCATATTTTGTATAGCCTCATTCATAAGCCCTCTTTGAGCATCTACAATTTCGCTTTGCTGTTGTATGGTAGCACTATCCACGATACCTTTTTCTACTCCAATCTTTGAATCAAGATATACATACGCATCCCCACTCATCACTACTGTTTTTCCAGTTTCTTTTGACAATATATCAACCATTGGTCTTACATTAACTTGCTCTTGCATATTCCATTTCTCCTCTTAGTAAATTTAGTAAATTGAAACTATCTGCTCTGACTGCATGACCCAGCCATGATCCAAGAAAAACTCTTAGCTTATCAAATAGCTTTAATCTAATAAATCTTTTTATATTTCGTTTTGCCCTTGATCATTGCTCCTA
Organism: Campylobacterales bacterium; assembly: GCA_018399655.1. Classification (GTDB taxonomy): domain Bacteria; phylum Campylobacterota; class Campylobacteria; order Campylobacterales; family Arcobacteraceae; genus JAIOSF01. Next base: position 2,586 of record JAGYNS010000084.1, on the reverse strand, counting down.
CCATCTTGCCAACATCAGCAAGATAGATAGACGCTACTTGATGCTTTTTTGGGCTTACAAGAGATCGCTTTTTATCTGCTAAAAATCGCAAATAAAAACGAATCAATGCCAAATTTGCATCCGCTTCATACAATTTGCTTGCATGGTTTGACTTTATTGCCTTATACAACAATTCAACCTGTGCAAACACACATTGGATAATCTTCTCTTTGAGTATCCCATGTTTTCTAGGTATGTTTTGAAGCACTGGGTAGATATAGTTCAAAAAAGTTTCATACTTCTCAACAACTACTAATCCGCTACCATTCATGCTTCAACTCCACTCACTTCCGTTCGTTACACAAGTCTCAAGTGGTCACAAGCGAAACGACACCCAATGTCCCAAGCCGAAAACGACACCGAATCGTGCCAACGCGAGTGACGAGAACCAGCATCCACGCCATACGCCCGATTACCACCGAGTTTCACTGCTTTTGGAGATCCGTATATCTCACCTCTACCATCAGCTATATCTTCCCATGCTGTACCACTTGCACTACCAATATTTGCACCCCAAACATACTGTACCCCAGTAGCTTGCTCCATACCATATTTAGAAGTTAAGTGTGGATAGTGTTCAACTTTTCCAGCTACTGTTTCATACCCATCTGTGCTTGATGATTTACCCTCACTTACACCATAAGCAACAGCAGGAAATCTATCATAAGGGATCATCTCTTTTCCATGAGCTTTTGCTACCTCTAAAGCTTGAAGCCATGTAAACTTTCCATAGGTTAAAGTATTGTCCCCACCATATTCTAAAGGTATTTTTGGAATAGCTCTACCATTGTCTGTTGCTCCGCCAGCTATAGTTGCATTTGCTTTTGAAGTACCATTTGTGATATGTTCACTATTGAGTAGATAGATGTCATACCACTTTGTACCAACACATATCATCCCCTCTGGCTTTCCATTTGCAGGCATCCATTTTAAATCCCAAAATGAATAAGCATTGATCCCTTGAATCTTTGTCATATCTGCTGCTGTTTTGTTTCCAGTTGCAGCTTCATCTTCCCCAACTAGTCCATAATGAAATCCACCGATAAGTTTTACATTTTCAGCTAAATATCCACTTGGAAGTGATTTGTTAGCACTTGCGATAAACTCTCCAGTATTTGTGGCAAATACATAGTAATCTGTACCAGCAACTCTACCACCAGTATCTAGTCCACCATCTCCATTGATATTTAAGTTTACATCGTAGTCTGCCACAAGCTCAGTCGTTGTATCCCCAATTTTGACTTTAAATCCAGCAGGGATAGTGATAGTGTATTGATTCGATTTTGTAAACAATGCCACATCACTATCTGGCTTAATAAAATCTTCTCCACCACCAACACCAGCTAGTAAGTTATCTTTTGTAATGACTTCAAGACCAGCTGAACCCATTATGATCATATCCCCTTGAGTAGTCAAGATCTCTTGTATCGTTGTACCATCTGTAATATTTTTCAATACTTCAGCTAAATACACTAAGTCTTTTGGTTCTCCACTAGTAATAAGTGTATTTACCTTGTCTAATAACGCCTGATTGTTTTCTGCTTTTGTTGCCATTTTGTTTTTCTCCTATATTAAATTTAAACTGGAAGCCCTAGCTTCATATCAAACATCATATCCTCTATGGTTTGATTAATTGTCTCATTCGTTTTTTGCGAACTCCACACCTTAGCTTGATCTATTATTGTGTCATCTACAAGAGTGCTATTTGTCATATCAGCACCGTTGTAGACTTGAATAGTATGAGTAGAAGTATCACTAAAAGTGATTGTATAAGTATCAGTAGCTCCAGCTTGGCTAGATAGTCCACTTGCATCTGTAGTAGAAGTAAAAAAGATATCTACTATAGAGATACCTTGATCCCCTTTGTCTCCTTTGTCCCCTTTTCCAAAAGGCACACCAGTAGTCCAATCTCCAACCGTATCACTCTTTTTAAAATATACCAATGTAGGTGACTCATCAAGGCTAAGATATGCAAACCCCTCACTAGCTCCATCGTATGCGGATCTATTTGCTATAGTACCACTTGCATCTACATCAAAAGCTTCCCCTCTATCCCCCTTAAGTCCTTGTGGCATATAAAGAGTAAAACTACCTGTAGCCTTATCATAGGACAAGCTAGGAGTACCACTTGATGGAAGAGTTACCACTTGCGGATTGATTGCGGTTAGTTCATCTCTTATAGCTACTACTTGATCTGTTTTTGTAGGAACTTGTAGTACTGTCTCCATATTGTCAGATACATCTTTTACAGCTACTATCTCTGTAGCTACAGTGTCAATATTTGATTTATTGTTTGCTACATTATCAATATTTGTTTTATTTAGATTTACCCCCTCTATGTTATCAAGGTTGGCTTCTACATCTATGATCTTTTGAATATGATCATGGAGTGTTTGAAGATTTGCTCTAGTATCATAAAGATATTGGATCTCATCCTCTTTGTCTGCTAAAGCGATGATCTTATCTATTCTTTGACCTAGTGCGATAACATCTCCAACTCTATTGGCTAAAGTTTGCAGTGCTGATGTGGTCTTAGCCCAAAAATAA
>JAGYNS010000083.1 GCA_018399655.1 Campylobacterales bacterium | reverse complement strand
TATTTTGCCCTTCCTGATGTACTTGCAGATAATATCAATCTTGATGCAGTGAACAAAGGGCTTGCAGTGGGTGCGATGATCGATCTTCTTAAAGGAAATGGTGGGGTCAATACTTTGAGTGAGCCAAACTTATTATGTCTTAATAATGTCACCTCATCGCTGTATGTAGGGAAAACCCAATCGATCCTTACCAGTGCTGCTACAGGAGATAATGTTGGAGATATCACACGAAACAACTACACAAGGGAAGATATAGGGCTAAAGCTTGAGATCACTCCACAAATCGCTGATAAAGATAAAGTGGTCTTAAAAGTAAAATCTCTTATAGAGGATATTGATGGTCAAAGCAATGTGGATAGACCAACCACTACAAAAAGAGAGCTTGATACTACCACTATCGTACAAAATGGGGAGAGTGTAATCATCGGTGGGCTTTTAAGAGACTATAAAAGTACGAGCAATACCAAAGTACCACTGTTTGGGGATATCCCATTTTTAGGGGCTCTTTTTAGAAGTAGTAGTACAAGTACCGATAAGATATCTCTTGTGGTGATTTTGACTCCGTATATTGTCAACAGCTCACTAGAGCTTCAAGCGATACAAACAAAACTTGAAAACCTCAATTTACAAAAAATGCAGCTGGCACGAAAAATGGAAAAAGCTTTGGAATCGCGAATGGAAAAGATTGAAAAGAAAAAACCTCAACTGGAGCAAAAACAGTATGATGATGGGGAAGATGATCCTATCACAGCACATCAAAGAAGAGTCAATAGAATTTTTGGACTTGATTAATGTTGCCGTTTGAACAAATACAGGGGAAAGATCTTCAACCACATACTCAAATAGAAGATCTTGATATCGCTTTAAAAAATAATGTACTCTATACTACTTATAATGAAAGTGTTGTACTTTGTATCACTGAGTCAAAGCTCTCAAGTAGTATCAACTACATCACCCACCTCAAAGAAAAATATCCCATCTACGCTTTAAGCGAAGAGGACTTTTTGGAGCTTTATAGTAAGTTTCGTGAGCAAAAAAGTGATGAGAGTATAGGGAGTATTGACAATGATGTAGATGATGATGTCTCTTTGGAAGAGTATTTGAAAAATGATGATCTTCTTTTAGAGCAAGAAAATTCTGCCCCTATTATTAACTTTGTGAATACTTTGTTTTTAAAAGCATTAAAACAAAATGCTACCGATATTCATATCGAAAGCTATGAAAAAAGTGGCTTAGTAAAGTTTCGTGTGGATGGGGTGCTTACACAAATAGCCAATGTAAAAAAATCGGTCATTATCTCTATTATTAACCGTATCAAAGTGATCTCTCATCTTGATATATCAGAAACTAGAATCCCACAAGATGGAAGAACAAAAATCAACCTTGGAGAGAAGCAAGTAGATGTAAGGGTCTCAGTTCTTCCAACACACTATGGGGAAAAAGCGGTATTAAGACTCTTGATGAAAGCAGATAGTATCCCAAGCTTAGAAAACCTTGGATTCAATGAGCTTACAACTGAAAAGCTCAAGTCACTTCTGAAACACTCTTTTGGGATGATACTGATCACAGGTCCTACAGGGAGTGGGAAGTCTACGACGCTTTACTCATTTTTGCAAAATATTGACAATAAAACAAAAAACATCACTACAGTAGAAGATCCAGTAGAGTACAATAGCTTTGGGATCAATCAAATACAGGTCAATGACAAAGTGGGGCTTACTTTTGCAAAAGCATTACGCTCTATTTTACGACAAGATCCTGATGTGATCCTTTTAGGGGAGATCAGAGATCAAGAGACAGCACAAATATCGGTTCAAGCGGCTATGACTGGGCACCTATTGCTCTCAACTTTGCACACTAATAATGCAGCAGCAGCTATAGGGAGACTTCAAGATATGGGAGTCGATAGCTATTTGCTTGGGAGTACACTTTTAGGAGTTATTGCCCAAAGACTAGTGAGAAATCTCTGTGAACACTGTAAAACAAAAAACAGTATCTCAAAAGAGGATGCTTTGTTTTTCAACCTAGAGGATGGAAAAACTATCTGGGAAGCTAGAGGATGTGAAAAATGTAACCACACTGGATACAAAGGTCGAACCGCAATTGGGGAGATCATTACGATGGATGAGGGGATACTCCAAGTGATCCAAAAAGGGGCAGATGAGTATAGTATTAAAGAGTATCTTAAGAAAAAAAGTGACTTTGTCTCGATGCAAACTCAACTAGGGCAGATGATCTTAGATGGAACTACCTCAATAGAGGAAGCGATACGAATAGGGATCAAAGAGTTATGATATATACCTATAAAGGGTATGACAAACAAGGTAAAAAAGTTCATTCCCAAATTGTAGCTCAATCTTTAGAAGAAGCGAAAAGTAACTTACAATATCAAGGGATACTAGTAGAGTCTATACGGCAAAAAATAAGTTGGTTTACCCCAAAAATCAAACCTCTACAACTAGCAAGTATCTGCCGAAACTTAAGTATCTATTTAAAATCTTCAATCCCACTTTATAAGGCATTGGATCTTTTACAAGAGAGTTACTCAAAAGATAAAAAGATGACACTATGGCTTCAAACTATGGCAAAAGAGTTAGGAAGTGGGTCATCATTTTATGAAGCATTGAAAAATCAAACTATTTTTAAAATCCCTGAGTATTTTTTATATAGTGTCAATATGGCTGAAAAAAGCTCAAACCTTACCAATACTTTGATAGATCTTGGGGAGTTTATAAGTGGGGTAGAAAGACTCAAACAAGAGGTTACCAAAGCATTTATCTATCCTGGATTTATTATGCTTATCGCTATAGTGATTGTAAACTTTATGCTTACCTCAATAGTCCCTAATATTGTAGGGATATTTGACTCTATGGATACCCAACTTCCAGCATCTACGAAAATCACATTACAGATATCTTACTTTTTTCAAGAGTGGGGAGTGGTATTTTTTGGTTTTTTAGTTTTAGTGATGGTGGGTATTGGATTTTGGCTCAGTCTCAAAGGGAAGTTTCGATATTTTGTGGATAAAACTCTTTTACAGATCCCACTTATCAAAACTATTTTACTCAATTTTGAGCTTGGGAGATTTTGTAGGGTCAGTTCACTTTTACTTAAAAGTGGAGTGCCATTTGCCCAAACCTTGCACTTTAGTAGTGGGATATTTACTAATCTTGCTTTAAAAAGAATGTTTGAAAATGTTTCCAATAAAGTTATTGAAGGGAAACCATTTTTTGAAGCGGTAAAGTCACAAGATGAGATAAAAGTCCCTGCTGACTTTTTAAGTGCGGTGGCTATTGGAGAGAAAAGTAGTGAATTGGCTTTTACCCTTGAAACACTTTCAGGTTTTTATGAAACAAATAATAAAGATAAAATCTCTATTTTGCTATCATTGCTTGAACCGATATTGATGATATTTATAGGTGGGGTGATAGGGTTTTTGGTAGTCTCTATGCTTTTACCAATATTTTCAATCTCAATACAATAATAAATAAAAAAATTTGGAGTAATCTATGAAAAAAACAACTATGAAAAAAGCATTCTCTTTGATGGAACTTATGATCGTGATCGTCATTTTAGGACTTTTGAGTGCTTTGGTGCTACCTAATATTTTAGGAAAAGCAGAAGATGCGAAAGCAAAGCTTGCGTGTATTCAGATGAAAAATATCCATGAAGCTTTAAAAAGCTATAAATTTGACAATGGAGTGTATCCTAGTACGGAAGAGGGACTTCAAGCACTAGTACAGAACCCTGATCCTGAAAGATTTAAAAACTATCCATCAAGTGGCTACTTTGAAGGGAAAAACTTACCACGAGATCCGTGGAATAGCAGATATATTTACTTAAATCAAGATGGGGAACCCAACATAATCTCACTAGGAAGTGATGGGAAAGAGGGTGGAGAGGATCTCGCTGCTGATATCACTTTGAATAGTTGTAATCAATAAACTCTATGAAAAAAAAAGGCTTTAGCCTTATAGAGATACTTGTGGTGCTTATGCTCATAAGTATCGTCTATAGTGTTTATTTTTACTCACAACAAAAAACAAACCCTACGCTAGAATATACCCTTTTGGATATGAAACACTATATGAATATACAATCAAAAAAATATGAAACACCACTCAAAGCGATCTACTCAAATGATGAGAAAAAAGTTTTTATCACCGATCATCAATATAATTTGCTTGAAACTATCGCTATAGATCTTTTTGTGACACAATATATACTCAAAGAGAATGAGGAGCTTGAAGTGGCTGATTATAAGCCTGTGCAAATAGGTGATTGGTATACTACCCCATCATTTATAATGACCCAGTATACAAAAAATATATTTTCCAATATTGTCCTTTTGCAAAATTCAAAATGGATCTATTTTAATAGTCACTTTGGGAATCCTTATGAGATATTTGATACGCAACAAGAGCTTATAGACTTTGCAAAGAAAAAAGAGTTTATCCCAGCATATGCAGGGGATATTGAATAGATGATGAAAAAAAGCTTTAGTTTGGTAGAGGTACTTATATCTGCGGTTATATTGTCATTTTTAGGGGTGGCTATTTTAAATTTTAACTCTTTTAATAAAAGGGGGATCGAACAACAGATCATCAAACAAAAGGCACTTTTATATATAAGTCCTATTTTGTTTTATGACAAAGAGATAGAAACCAATAAAAAGTATGCTCTTTTTGATCTAGTAGAGTTTGAGAGCTTGAGTGATGAGGATAGAAGATTTTTACAAGATATCGTGATCACAGGAGTGCAAACCTATGAAGATAAGCTTTATTTGTACTCAGATGAAAAAGGTGACCATTTTATGGAGTACGGTTACAAAAGGATTGATATGGATGATAAAAAAGTATTGCCTTTTGTATACCTAAGGGAGCAAAAATGAAAATAGTAAAAGGATTTACTCTTGTAGAGGTTCTCATATCCGTAGTACTTTTAGGAATTATTTTTACCTTTTTGTATTCTACTCTTAATAGTACCAAACAATCCAATGAGCAGTATATACAAAGAGCTCAAACTATTACTGATACAGGGAAACTGTTTCAAACTTTTGTAGAGGATCTATCCCAAGTTGTTGGAAAACCTAGTGTGATTTATGGAAAACAGTTTGATATTTTGAGAATTAAAACCTCCAATAGCGTTTACAATATCATAAACCCTTATGTGACCTATTTTGTAAGCAAAAAGGGAAACACTTTAGTACGAACCGAATCTTTAACAAACTACGATCTTTTTGAAAAAAATGATTTTCATCAACACTACATCTTTGGAGATACTTTAAGTGATCAGGTAAGTAGTTTTAAAGTATATTATCAAAATGGCTTTTTCAATCTACTCTTTCGATCACCGAAGCATCAACCAATCATCCTCAAACTAGCACTGGTACAATGATGAAAAAGGGGATTGTACTTTTTACCACGCTTATGATTTTGATGCTTTTACTAAGCGTAATGGTTTATTTTTTAGAGTTTACAAAAAAAGCAAAAGATCAGGTAACTTATGAGTTTGCACTATTACAAACCAATAGTATCGTGACAAACTTAGTAAGCTACTTTAAAACTATAGATTTAGATCAGCAAAGTATCTTTTATGGCTCTGGCGTCCCTTTTACTCTTGAGCTTGGAACCCACACTGTTACTTTAGAGATCAACTCAGCCCACAAGCTACTTGATATCAATACGCTAGCTCATGCCATTGAGACAAAAGATACACCAGCTTACACTGAATTTGTCAATTTTTTATATACAAAAAGGTTAAGAGATCCTGAACTTTTTATAGATATTTTACTTGATACTGTTGATAATGATAAGGAGGAGAAAAACAGTGGAAGTGGTAGTGAGATTGTTCTTCTTAACCCACGATTTGCCAATGGAGCTATTTACAATCAAAAACATTTTGATACCATTATAGAATATTATGCTACGGTCAGTAATGACCAAGATATCTATAATATTGCTTTTGAAAACTATTTCTCTTTTCGTGGAGGCTCCCTTGATATCAACTATCTCTCCAAAGAACTTTTAAATCTTCTATTCCATGATGCCAATAGTTTTAGCCTCTCACAAATTGTAGATCATAATGAGCGATATGAAGAGCTTGATGAGCTCCCTTTTGATGAGTACTATCTCAAAAAAATAAATTCTGGAAGAATGGGTCATAGCATAGGGGTGGAAAGTGCTCTTATAAAAGTTGATGCTTCATTTGAATACACAGAACAGTTTCGATCATCTATAGAGTTTTTTTATGATGTAAAAAATAAAGTTCTAAGTGGATATAAAGTGAAAGATATCACTTTTGAATAAATGGTACGCCTGGTAGGATTCGAACCCACAACCACCGGGGCCGAAACCCAGTGCTCTATCCAGTTAAGCCACAGACGCATTTAATTGATAAGTATTATTGTAACAAAAGAAAGATAAAAAACTTTTATCTCCCTTCTATATATGTTCTAAAATTAGAGTCTTGACTCGTATCTTCGAAGCATGTAAAGTTTTTTAAGCATTTTCTTTCT
>JAGYNS010000082.1 GCA_018399655.1 Campylobacterales bacterium | reverse complement strand
GCTGGGGCAAATACTTCTCTTGGGTGGACAAGGCTTTGATTAAGAGTTCCTATGGTGATTACTCTTGTTTCACACAGATGATTGGCTCCATCAAGATAAAGGCATAAAAAATACTCTTGTTTTTTGTCTTTATACTCTTTGAGTTCCTCATACACATCATCGGCGTTTGTTATTTTTTTATTTTGTTTGATAAGGTATCGACGGCTTAGCTCTATGGCACTGATGATTTGGGTGGCTTTTGCTGTTCCTAGTCCATGGATACAAAGAAGTTTATCAAGATCAAGGGAGTCAAAATCTTTTTCAAAAAGCTTCACTATCTCACGACTTAGACTAAAGACATCTTTGCCCTTGATACCGCTTCCAAGAAGTATCGCTACGAGTTCATAGTCTTTGAGGTTTTTAGCCCCTTTTTCGAGTAATTTTTCACGGGGTTTATCGAAGTTTTGAAGTTGGGATATTGTTTTCATGCTATACTCCTTTAGAAAAAGTATAGCATTTTATAAAAATGGATGAGGAAAAGATTGCAATATGCAATTTTTTACAAAGGTTTTAAACCCTATTTGGGCAATTGTCATCTTCTAAGACGGTGCGTTCCCTCTCCTCTTTGTCCATCATTTCCAATATCTCTTGATAGGTTTCTAAGCTAGCCATAGCATCCTCTTCATCTATTTTATTCATAATAAATCCAATATGTAAAAGTACATAGTCTCCTATTTTTACATCACCTTCCTCCATAAGATCAAGTGACGCATCTCTGCTTACTCCCATAGTATCAACGGTTGCTATATTGTTTTCTTTGTCTATTTTTGTTACTTTAGATGGTATTGACAAACACATTATCGCATCTCCATTTTAAATTTGATCCAGTTTACTACTTTTTGGATACTATTTTCATCGTGAATATTAAGCTCCAAAATATCCACATTTGGTTTGAGTTTTCTAGCTTGCTGTTTCTCATGCTCAATATCATAATCAAAGTGGGGTAAAAGATCTGTTTTGGTTATCAGTACTAGATCGGCACTTCTAAACATCACTGGGTATTTTTCTATTTTGTCATTTCCCTCTGGGACACTTACAAGCACTATATTTAGATGTGTCCCTACATCATATGAAGCTGGACATACAAGATTTCCTACATTTTCTACAAAACATACATCTATATCCTCTAGTGGCATATCATGAAGCCCTTTGTGTACCATAAAAGCATCAAGATGACAGGCACTTCCTGTTTGTATCTGATACGCTGGTATCCCTTTTGCTTTAAGGCGATCAGCATCACGACTTGTTTCAAGATCACCCTCTATTACTCCATATTTAAACGAAGCTATCTCACTCATCTTTTCAAGTAAGGTTGTTTTTCCACTTCCAGGACTACTCATAAGATTTATAGCCAGAACTGCATTTTTATCAAAGTGCGCTCTATTGTGAGCTGCTTCATGGTCATTTTTGTCTAAAATCTTTTGTATTACACTTATTGTTTTTTTATCGTTTAACTGTGGGTTGGCATGGACATTGTCCATTCTTTCATCGTGATGATGATGGTGATGATCTCCATGGTCATGATCGTGTGAATGATTATGATCCGTTATACTACATCCGCAATCTTTACACATTTTAGTTATCCTTTTTTGTTGTGTTTTGTTGTATCGTTTTATAATGTACAGGCTTCGTTTGCCATGTTGCATGACAACTCATACAGTGAGTGGAAAGCTCATACGCTTTTTCATTTGCTAGTATCCAATCCTCAAGGTATAAAGCTCCCAATATCTCACTTGTAGTATCATGCAAAAGTGTATCGTATGATAGCAAGGTTTGCTTAAAAGCTTTTTGATCTTCTTTTGGCATGATACTCCATGGTTTATGTCTAGGGGCTGGGTGGGAGTCTATAAGATACACTCCAGATTCTACTAAAAATTTATTTTGAGTGAGTATCCCTTTTTGGATCATACTCAATCCCTCTCCCATCCCTGCCATCATTTGGGCATAGGTGATATCTGCTTTTGTTTTACTTTTGACTAGATCGTCTGCACTTGAAAAGATGACATCTTGTGCATGAGGGTGGGCATGATTTTCTAGCTCTTCAATATTTGGTTCTATCATCACCCCATGAGAGTGTGGAGTTATAAGCATACTTGTACCAACTACTACAGAGACAACTCCAACGGTTGCAAAGACTCTTCTTATATTTTGAATATTGTTCAAAAGATTTTGATTGATATACAAAATAATTGCCCCAAGAGCTAGAAATACAACACTTACTCCAAGAACAAACATCAATACCATCATCAGATCAACGCTTTGCCCCTCCAAAGCACCAAGAGTAACAAGCATCCCTCTAACCCCTCCTATACCCATAAGTGCACCAATAGCAAAAGCAGAATATGTAGCACTGTTATCATGAGAATGGGCTTTTCCATACCAGATATGGATATGCTCTTTGTCGTTGTGAGTGTGAATTTTTAGCTGGATTCTATTTGTAAAGACCATAAAAAGGATAAATACTCCCATTCCTAATATCACTAATGCACTAATGAAATCTCCATATCCCATAAGGTGCTCTGAGATTGAGAAGCTTTCAAGGAGTTTTGCAAAGATAAAAAGCATAGCCCCATGTCCAAAGGCAAACGCTATGGTTATAAGCAATGTTTTCTTTTTTGATTTTCCTATAGAAAAATCAGCTATTGCAGTGAGATGATCTGGTCCAAAGGCATGGAGGATTCCATACCAAAAGATAAGAAGAAGAGCTATTTCCATAAAACTTATTTAGCTAAAGATGGTTGCAATTTTTTTGTATAGAGATATGCTAATGCCATACCGCTTAGGTGAAGAATAAGCGTAGAGAATGCAAATCCACCCATATACGCTACAAAGCTTCCAGATCCAAATTCAGCTCCATGAGCAAATCCATGGAACATTCCAAAAAATGCAACAATCACTGCAATAGCTCCAATAGGAAGTTTATGAGCAAATCCAACCATACTAAAAACTACAGCTATAGATATAAGAATCCCTGCTTCCATACCAACTAAAGCAATTCCTGCATATCCTGCAATGGCAGCTACTATCATAGCTCCTATAAATGCTGCAAGAGTCAAATACCCTTTGCTAGTAGCAAAATAAGCTACCATACCAACACCAATCATTGCTAAGATATGATCAAGTCCTCCAATAGGGTGCATAAAACCTGTCATAAACCCACCAGCTGTATGGGTTCCTGTGTGGGCAAATGTTAAGCTTGTCATAGCTAAAAGAGTAAGTAGTGTTTTCATTATGAATATCCTTTCAGTTTTTATTTGAACAATTCTGACTAAAAAAAATTAAAACTTATATAAAAAAACCTATTTCTTATATATTTTTAGGACTAAAAGTGTACAATATCACTATGTTGTGTCCAATTTGTAATCATAAAAAAACATATCTACTCCAAACGGGTCAAAGAAAATGTGCAAAATGCTCTAAAAAGTTTAGTCCTAAAAAGATACAAAGAGATTTAGATATTATAGAATGTTTTTGCAATAATTTTACAGCAAAAAGTTGTAGTGAAAGGCTAGGGGTTCATTATATTACGGTAAAAAAGCGATATGAACTTTTTAGAAAGCTTATTACCCATTTTTTAGAAAAACAATACTATGGAAAACACTCTAGTGAATATGATGAATATGTGTATCTGCCAAAAGCGAAAAAAAAGATACAAAAAAATATTTTTGATGCTCAAAATTTTTTAACATTTTGTTTTGATGAGATAAAAGTCTATAATCTTTTGATGCCAAATCTTCATAAGTACAAACAAGAACTTTTAGATGATCAGCTTGATGAAGTATATTTTAAAGAGTTTTCCAAGTTTATGATCTACAATAAAATCGCAAAGATCAGCAAAAAGCAAAATACCATTGCAAGATTTTGGGAGTATTTTGAAAATAGTATCGTGATCTACAAAGGGGTTGATAATGAGAATTTTATCTATTATCTCAAAGAGTTTGAGTTTAAGTTCAATTATGACTTAAAAAGTAGGGTGGAGATACTCAAGCTATCATACTTTTGATTCATTTTGCCTTTTTTGTTCTTCTAGTTCATTGATTGTTTTTTGAAGTTGTAGTTTAGTTATTTGAAGATTTTTATTAGTGATTTTTAAGTGCTTTGAGTGCATAGCGAGTTTGGCGTGAGCTTTTATCATCTCCCCTTGAATCTCCTTTTGGTCAGTGATATCTACTAAAATTGAATATTTGACATCTCTCCCATCTGGCCAGCTTATGAGCTCATCGTATGATTTGATCCATTTATCATCAGACTCATCAAAAAATTCACAAGTAAGTTTCTCTTTTGGTTTTGAAGCGTCCCTTTGTTGTAAAGTTTTGATAGTGCACCATGTGCAAATTTGCTCTTGTCCAAAAACCTGTTTCCAACAATATGTTTCTTGGGGTGCATACATGTTTTCACGCATTTTTTTGTTGGCATAAACCACTTCATAACTCTCCACATCTACGGCATATGCTCGAAAAGGTATAACATCAAGTAGTGCTTCAAAAAGTTTATTTTCTAACATCTTATATCCTAAATTTCAGTTGGTTTCTACCATTGTTTTTTGCTTCATACATCAGCTCATCGGCTCTATTTAAAACTTCATCTAAAGTTTCATTGGGAAGTTTTTTTACAAGTCCAATACTGACCGTAACGCTAAGTATTTTATCTTTTACATGCAATTGCATATCTTGGACACTTTTTCGTATCTTTTCAAGTTTTTCTACTATTTTGTCTTCACAACATGAATCAATGATTAAAGCAAACTCTTCCCCACCTAATCTTCCAAAAATATCTTTTGGATCAAGATGTTTTTGGATCTCATGCACAAAAAGCTTCAAAGCTTGATCTCCTACGCTGTGACCATATCTATCGTTGAGTGATTTGAACTTGTCAATGTCAAACATCGCTATAAAAAGTGGAAAAGTATCCTCTTTTGTATAGTTTTGAAATAGCTCTTGCCCTAAAGTGAAAAAATTTCCTCTATTATTCACTTTTGTAAGATAATCTTTTTTTGCTAAAAACTCTAGTTTTTCATTGGCTTCTTTGAGTTTTTTTGTTTGTATGGCAAGTTTTGTATGACTTTGTATCATATCTGCTTGAATCTCTTTTTGCTCAGTGATATCTACTGCGATACTATATTTTACCGTTCTGCCATCAGGCCATCTTACAAGTTCATCATAAGTTTGTAGCCAGCTATCTGTTGCTTCATCAAAAAAACTTGTGATCAATTTATCATTTTTATAAGTTTTCTCTCGATGTTTTAGTTTGGCAATTGTACACCAACTACACGCTTCCTCTTGTCCGAAAACTTTTTTCCAACAAAAATCCTCTTTGGGTGCATACATGTTTTCCGTCATTTTTTTATTGGCATACACAACCTCATAAGTATCTACATCTACTGCGTATGCTGCAAATGGGATTACATCTAAAAGAGCTTCAAAGAGTTTATTTTCATCCATATATTACCTTTTAAAGCTCATCTTCATTGAGATCAAACTCATCGTCGTCATTTTTTACAGCATATTCTATAAAAACCTCTCCAATAGACTGAGCCATTTTATCTTCACTGATTGGTTTGAGGATATATCCTACAGCTCCAGATTGGATAGATTTGATCACCATATCCTCTTGACCATGTGATGTTACCATAATGATTTTTGCATTTTTATCTTCACTCATAATATGTTTTACCGCAGTGATACCATCCATATCTGGCATAGTGATATCCATTGTTACAAGATCAGGTTGATGCTCTTTATATCCTTCAATTGCTTCATTTCCATTTTTTGCTGCATATACCACTTCATGACCTAGTTTTTCTATAATTTTTGTAATCTTTTTTCGTATGATAAGTGAATCATCTACAATTAAAACTTTTAACATTTTTTTAATCTCCTTTAAATATTTTCGCCAATGGCACTGATACTAAGCTCTCCTGAATTTGTTGTAATGACAACACTTTCAATTTTTGAATTCTTATGTTTTTTTAATCTTGAAGCATCATTTATAGTAATAGGGGGTGTGATAGTGACCCCTTTGCCTCTGTTTGGAAAAGTAGGGAGCGAAAGTCCTAAGATAGTATTGATAACTTCACCTGAAACACTTTCTCTTATCTCTTCAGCTTCCTCTTCATCAACCTCTTCACCTTCCATAAAAAGGTTTACTAGCTCATTTAAAAGCTGATCATCAAAGCTAATCACTACCATAAGATTAAGTTTTCCTCCCACCCCTATCATTGAGGTGTGCTGTTTGAGTTGTAGTTGCTCTGTACTTAAAACAGCTACATCGGTATTTTTAATTTGAAGATCCATATCTCCCTCTAAAAAAAGCTTTGTTTGTAAAATCAACGAGTCTAGTATCATCTGTTATCCTTTGTATAAAATAGGTTTATTTGTATGGTATGACAAACTCAAATGTTGTCCCTACATCTTTTTTGGAAGTTATATTGACACTTCCTTTGAGTTGTTCTAGTTCGTATTTTACCGCACTCATCCCAACACCTCTGCCTGAAAGATCACTAAGGTCTTCTTTTGTAGAGAAGCTATCTTCAAAG
>JAGYNS010000081.1 GCA_018399655.1 Campylobacterales bacterium | reverse complement strand
AGCTTATCAAAGCTATTTCGTGCAATTTTCTCATCACAGATGATCAAACTATCATCTTGCAATGAGATATTATTTTTAATAGTGTTGGATGCCTTTACAGCATCTAAAGCGTGAAAATAGATCGATTCTAAAAGTTTTTTAGACATTTTTTAAAATCATCTCATTCCAACCAGCACTTCCTTGAAAACTTGATTTTTGTAAGTTTGGAAGCTCTAGTGGAAGATACTCCCCTAAATGGTTTTGTATCACAATAGGAAGATCTACTTTTGAGAGCATCTGCTTATCATTTGGACCATCTCCCAATGCAATTGAGTAGAGCTTTTGCCCATAAAATGTCTCAAACAACTTCATTGTACGCTCAACAGCCACCCCTTTGTCTTGCTTCTCCCCAATAAGATGATAAAACCTCCCCCCTTTGGTTACTTTGATCTTATATGTAAGTGCAAGATTTTGAAGCTTTTCAAGTTTGTTCTCATCACCATCTTGAAATATAAAAGGCTCTGTAAAATCTCTTTGTTTAGCCAGCTTTGCTTGATCTACACTAAGACTTGTCAATTTTGCTATTTCAAAATCTGTCATATCACTAAAACCTACCATTGAAAACTCAGCTTTGTATTGATCATAAAAATTTAAAATCTGTTGATAAGTTTTTCCTAAAATCATCACCTTATATTCTTCATTAAAATCATCTAAACACTCTAAATCCAACCCTTGATAATTTTGTGGAACAAAAAGTGCTGCTCCATTTTCTACAATAAATGGCTCTTTTATATTGAGCTCTTTGTGAAGCTTTTCCACTTCAACTCTTGTTTTACTTGTAGTAAATATTAAAGGTATTTTTTGAGACAGTATGTATTCTAAAGCCTTAGAAGACTCTTCAAAAGAGTAGTTATGATGATCTAAAAATGTTCCGTCTAAATCTGTAAATATTATATTTTTCATGGGTATTAGTATACCACGAAAAAAGAAAAAAGTTTCTGTATACAATGATTAAATTGTATACAGTTTTGTAACTATATTACATAAAGTATCGTATTCTACCACTCACCTATTGTTGCGTGGGATTCTCTATCACTCATGGCAATATCTTCTATAAATGGTTGTGATTTTATTTCAGGAAGCATCAGTCCTTTTTTCTTGTGTACTCGAATATTGTAAATACCCTGCTCATTTTTCTCTTTATAATATTCATTAAACTCTGCGGTATAAGGCATATCCCACACTATTGCACCCTCTGTTGGACAGGCCTCCACACATCGTGGCTCATCTGCGTGTCCCACACACTCTACACATGATTCAGGTTTGATATAAAATTTTTCATCGTACGGGTTTTTTTCATTGCTATCTTCTAATATTGCTGCCACTGGGCACTCAGAAGCACACGCTTCACAATTGATACATTCATCGGTTATAAGTACTGCCATAGTATTTCTCCTAGTATTATTAAAAATTACGCAAATGGGTATACTAGAAGTTTAGTTTTAGTATATGGTAACTGCGGATTTGTGTTATTGAGTTTGACCTCAAAGTGTTTAGTATACCCATCTACGCAAATAGTGTATACATAATCCATTCCATTGGTATAAGTTTTGCATACACTCACTCAATAAAACTCGAAAGGACTCAATTTGGAAATCTTACACAATGGTGAAAAAATACAACTACAAAAGAAAAATAGAAAGCTAGGAGATGAAGCCCCTGCTATGCGTGTCACAATGGATAGTGGGGAGACAAAAGTGATAGGGATGATGGCTGATAAGGTGCAAGTATTCATTACCATTCCATACAAAGATGGTTTAAGTGATGCTATGGAAGAGATTATTTTAAAACACAAAGAAAAATCATTGATCTACCTTATAAGTGCAGAAAAATATGAAAATGATTTGGGGATAGATACCTCTACAGATTTTCAAAACTTTACTCTTAAAATGGGTGTGAATCTCAATGATTCACTTTGTGCAAAATCTATATTTATCATCAATAAAGATGGGGAGATCGTCTACAAAGAGGTTGTAAAAAGTTTAAAGGAGGAATTTGACACTTTATCTTTTAATACTGCCTTAGATGAAGCAATACGATTTAAGAAAAAAGGACACACTCACGAAAACTGGATGGGTGTATAACGATTATCAACCCAAAATGTAAAAAAATTTCGCTATAGTTTCATAAAAAGTTTTTCAAAACTTCTTAAAGGGGAAATTTATGGAATATGGTTCTTTACTGGCATTTATTTTATTTTTTGCAAGTGCATTAGTTATGGTTGGTATTTTTTTGTATCTTTATGCGTTGGTTACTCCGTATGATGATTATGAATTGATTTTTCAACACAACAACAAAGCAGCTTCAATAGGTTTTGGTGGCTCTATCATTGGTGTCTCCATCCCTCTTTATAGTGCTTTAGTCAACTCTGTATCTTATTTTGATTTTTTATTTTGGGGAATTGTAGCTATTGCTATACAGCTTATATTTGCCCTAGTTATTACTAGGTTTTCATCAAAATACAATCTTACAAAGTCTATAGAGGAGGGAAATCTCTCTGTAGGGATAATTATGGCATTTTTAGCAATTGCAATTGGGCTTATTAACGCAGGCTCGATGAGTTATTAAAAACTGTTTTAAAATCCATTTCTTAATTTTAGATTAAGCAATACTATCGTATACTTCTAATATAAACAAAATGGAGGTGCGTTATGAAAATCTTTAGTTTTTTAGATGAAAATTACGATGTGGTTGCTGTGATCAAAGCAAAAGATTATAAAAGCTCTTTAAAACAAGCCAAACTACTAGGTCTTGGGAAAAACACTCCATATTTTAGTGAGCCTATTGGGGAGTGTTTGTACTACACAAACTAATACCGATATAAAGACGGTATACTACTTGCAACTCATCTTTTATAAAGGTGGGTTGCTCTATGGATATAAAACTACTCAATAAAGATCAATATTTAGACTCTGTTACACAAATGACCCATATGGGCTCATTAAAGTTTGCAAAGCAAGCGATGGATTGGTGGGATACCTATTATAGCTGGTCAAATTTCCCTTGCGTTTGCCTAGAAGTTGATGGGGAAGATGTATGCTACTTATTTTATCACATATCGAAAAATAACGATTATCTTACCATTCACAACATTTTGACCCCTTACAATTTTCGTTTTCAAGGGTATGCACAATCCTTACTAGCCAAACTTTTTAGTACGGTTCATCCAAACTCCTCTATCCAACGGGTAAAAATGGAGTGTGTCTCATCCTCCTTATCATTTTATATGAAGCTTGGAATCGACTTTTGGGGAGTCAATAAACTAGGTCAGTATTATACCAATTTTCCTATGCCTAAAGATGATATAGATCAAATCCCAAAATTGATGTATCATGAGACTTTAGAAGATCTTAAAAATGATGAACTGTTTCGTATCTACGAAAAACTAAAAGCCAATGGGAAAAACTTTGATATACAAGAAACTATTGATTTTAATGCAGATAAAAAGCTTTTAAAACAACATTATCGATTTAAAGAGTTTGAAAAGATGGTTTACCAATATAAATAGTTTAGGTACACTTTTTGCATAGTAACTACTAAAAATTGGATTTGATGATGAAAAAAGATACCACCGCCCAAACAATCAAGTTTATGGAAAATGTCAATGAGTTTAAAGATCAACTTAATGATATAAGTAAAACATGGGATCAGCTTATCCTTCTAAGCCAACTTGGAAACACCTCTATTAATATGAGTGATACTAAAACCAATTTTAATGATCTTACCTCAGAGCTTGTCACCCATTTGTGTGATGCTACTTTGAAAAAAGTACAAAATGAGATGTATTCCAAAGCAGAAGTTACTGTAGATATAGTGATACGAAACCTTTTTGAAAGAACTGCAGATATAGGGTTTTTATCCACTGATGATGATATACGAGAGTTTTTACTCACCCTTCCATCACTTCTTCAAAAAATCCAAACTCACAAAAATGATAGTGATGATACACAATTTCGTATAGCAAAGAACCAATACAACAAGATGCTACAAAATATGAAGCAGCGATTTGAGGAGTATGTGGCAAAATATAGTGTTTATTATGATATTGTCCTTTTTAATACCAAAGGGGATATTGTAGTAAAACTTGATGAAACAAATGATATAACAACCTCTAGTGATCCTATTTTGGAACTTGCAAAAACAACCCAAGAGGAGTATATAGAAACTTTCAAGGCTCACGATTTTCTCCCTCAACACCAAAAATCACTTGTTTATACATTTAAAGTAACCAAAACCAATGATTGTGATGATATCATCGGTTTTTTATCTTTATGTTTTCGATTTGAAAATGAGATGGAGGGGATATTTCAAAGGCTTATTAATAAGGAAAACAAAGAAACTTTGCTTTTACTAGATAAAGAGGGTGTTTCAATAGCTTCAAGTGATCCATACCATATTCCACTAGGGGTAAAACTTGAAACAGAACTTGAGAAACCTTTCCTTATAAGCTCTTTTGCAGGACGCGACTATATTATCAAAACATGCCAAACCAATGGGTATGAGGGTTTTTTTGGACTAGGCTGGATGGGACATATTATGATCCCACTAGAAAGTGCTTTTGAAGCTTCCCAAAAACCTATTCACTTAGATGAAGATATTCTGTACTCAATTATGCAAAATGAGGAGCTTTTTGGAAAAGCACTTTTAGAGATCCCACAAAAAGCTAATAAAATTCAAGATGAACTTGACCGTGCTGTATGGAATGGGAATGTTTCTCAAAGTGATACAAACCATGCAAGCAATACTGATTTTGCTCGTTCTATTTTACGAGAGGTGCGACAAACAGGGGAGAAAACAAAAACATCTTTTAATATTGCTATTGAAAAACTCAATCAAACCATCATCACCTCACTCCTTGATAATGTCACTTTTTTAGCCTCTTTATCTATTGATATTATGGATAGAAACTTATATGAAAGAGCCAATGACTGTAGATGGTGGGCATTAACTTCCACTTTTAAAAAACTCCTTTCAAAGCCCATGCTAGAACAAGAAGATAAAGAGAAACTAAGTGCTATTTTAAAATATATCAATGACTTATACACTGTATATACCAATCTATTTATTTATGATACCAATGGGACTATTATCGCTATTTCCAATGAAGATGAAAAGAAAATACTTGATACAAAAATAACCAATAGTTGGGTAGATAAAACACTCAAACTCAAAGACTCCTCGAAATATACCGTATCCCCTTTTGAACCAACACATCTGTATCATAATAGATCCACTTATATCTATGGAGCTTCTATTACAAGTGATAATGAGTCAAGCGTTGTAGGTGGTATTGGGATAGTTTTTGATAGTACCCCTCAATTTTATGATATGTTAAAAGATGCTCTACCAAAAGTGGATGGGAAAATCAAAAATGGGATATTTTCATTTTTTATAGAAAAAGAAAGTAGAAAAATTGTTGCAACCACCAATGAAAAATATACTATTGGGGAGATTCTTCATATTGATGAGGAGTTTACTAAGCTTTCTAATGGGGAGAGTGATTCAAAAATAGTAGAGTTTGAAGGGAAATATTATATCATAGGGGTGAGTTGTTCAAGTGGATACCGTGAATACAAAAGTAGTAAAGATGAGTATAAAAACGATCTTCTAGCGGTGGTTTTTATTGAAGCTGGGGAGATAGTAAAAAACACTCAAGATCAGCAAGTGGTTCAAAACAACTACTACGACTATCAAATCCATAAAGATGATGAAGTAGTAGAGATAGCTACTTTTTATATAGGAGACAAGTGGTTGGGTCTCAATCAAACACAAGTAGTAGAAGCAATTAGTGCAAACCATTTGGAAACCCCTATAAGCACCGATATTGACCATCATTTTAAAGGGAGTATCTATCATAAAGAGTATATTGTAAGTGTGATTGATATTCAAAAATTTATTAAAAACCAACACCCAACAACCCACAATGATATTATTATCGTTCAATATGAGGGGTCAGATGGGAAACATATGGTTGGACTCGTTGCTAATAGATTAGGAGAGATTATGAAAGTACCAAAACAGTATATCAAACCGTTTGATAATCATCTTATTAGTGGTGGGATGATAAGTGAAAGTATCGTACAACCACCAAAAGACTCTTCAAACAAATCACTCCTTACTATGATAAACATCGCTAAAATAGAGCAGATGAGCTCACAACAACCACACAATGATACAAAGGGATAATATGGGAAAAATAGAAGATAAAATAAAACAAGACCTCATGAGTGAGATATTTGCCGATAGTTTTAAAATCTATGAGTTTATAGACACAAGATTTAAGCTTGATGAGAAACAGCGAAGTGAGATCATCTCAAAAATAAACAATCTGAACAACGACTTAACTCTCATGCTAAAAGAGATCAAACTCTCATGATAACTCCAGCCATTGGTACAGCTCAACTTTACGATCAACTTGAGATTTTATTGCACTGTGATACCCCTGTTTTTATCCATGGAAGCCCAGGGATTGGAAAGTCCTATATTGTCAATGATATTGCAAAGAAAAACAACTTAGAGATCATCGATGTGCGACT
>JAGYNS010000080.1 GCA_018399655.1 Campylobacterales bacterium | reverse complement strand
TTTTATAATCTTTATAAACTAGATACTATAAATACTTCTATGACTTTCGTCATTTTTTTCATTGAACTAATCTAACCGAATAGATTAGTTATATCTTTGAAAGGAGGTGATCCAACCGCAGGTTCTCCTACGGTTACCTTGTTACGACTTCACCCTAGTTACTAAATCCACTGTGGAAGGTAGCTACTTTAGCTTCCCCGCTTCGAATGAATTCAATTCCCATGGTGTGACGGGCGGTGAGTACAAGACCCGGGAACGTATTCACCGTAACATTGCTGATTTACGATTACTAGCGATTCCAACTTCATGTAGTCGAGTTGCAGACTACAATCCGAACTGGGAGATATTTTATGAGATTTGCTCCACCTCGCGGTATCGCGGCTCTTTGTATATCCCATTGTAGCACGTGTGTAGCCCTGGCCGTAAGGGCCATGATGACTTGACGTCGTCCACACCTTCCTCCCCCTTACGAGGGCAGTCTGTTTAGAGTCCTCAGCCGAACTGTTAGTAACTAAACACGTGGGTTGCGCTCGTTGCGGGACTTAACCCAACATCTCACGACACGAGCTGACGACAGCCGTGCAGCACCTGTATGATAGTTCTAGCAAGCTAGCACCAAATCATCTCTGATAAGTTCTATCTATGTCAAGGCCAGGTAAGGTTCTTCGCGTATCGTCGAATTAAACCACATGCTCCACCGCTTGTGCGGGTCCCCGTCTATTCCTTTGAGTTTTAATCTTGCGACCGTACTCCCCAGGCGGCACACTTAATGTGTTAACTGCATTACTGCTATGTCTAGCATAGCAACAACTAGTGTGCATCGTTTAGGGCGTGGACTACCAGGGTATCTAATCCTGTTTGCTCCCCACGCTTTCGCATCTGAGCGTCAGTAATGTTCCAGTAGATCGCCTTCGCAATCGGTATTCCTTCTGATCTCTACGGATTTTACCCCTACACCAGAAATTCCATCTACCTCTCCCATACTCTAGATAGACAGTTTTGGAAGCAGTTCTATGGTTAAGCCATAGGATTTCACTTCCAACTTATCTATCCGCCTACATGCTCTTTACGCCCAGTGATTCCGAGTAACGCTTGCTCCCCCCGTATTACCGCGGCTGCTGGCACGGAGTTAGCCGGAGCTTATTCATATTTTACCGTCATTATCTTCAAATATAAAAGGAGTTTACGCACCGAAATGTGTCATCCTCCACGCGGCGTTGCTGCATCAGGGTTTCCCCCATTGTGCAATATTCCCCACTGCTGCCTCCCGTAGGAGTCTGGACCGTGTCTCAGTTCCAGTGTGACTGATCATCCTCTCAAACCAGTTAGGCGTCATTGACTTGGTGAGCCATTACCTCACCAACTATCTGATACCGTACAGTCCCATCTCTAAGCCATAAATGTTTCCCTTGCTCACTTTTGTGATAAAGGCATATAGGGCGTTACAAGTCGTTTCCAACAATTATTCCCTTCTTAGAGGCAGGTTAACTATATATTACTCACCCGTGCGCCACTTAGCTGACAATTAAAGCAAGCTTTAATCCGTTCTCGTTCGACTTGCATGTGTTAAGCACGCCGCCAGCGTTCACTCTGAGCCAGGATCAAACTCTCCATTATAATTTTCGCTTTCGCGAGTTGGCAGAAGCCAACTTCAATTAATATCAATAACCGAAGTTATCAGATTGTTTAATTCTGACTTTAAGTTTTTACTTAAAATCACTGAATCTAATCTCTTAGATTCAAGTTTTTAAATTTTAGTTTTAAAACTAAAACTCAATTTAGACGAAGTATCTATAGATCTAGTTTATAAAGATTACTCTTCTTATTCTAAACTCTATAAAAATTCTTGTTTATTTTTATTAACATAATCATTTTTAAATAACTCTTACTTTTCAAAGTTTCATCTTCTCGATGTCCCTCAGTGTAAGTGGACGCGAATTATAATAAAAAATTCCCTCCTTGTCAAGAGGTTACGCTTAAAATAATCTGAAATTTTGAAATTTGTCAATTAAAGGGTTTCTTAACTGAGTTTGAACTATTATTATAGGGAAAATTATACTATAATTACTACATTATATACAAAAGGTATTCAATGGATTTACAACAATTAGATCAAGAGTATGTTCTTCATACTTATGCACGAAACTATGTTAACTTTATAAAAGGGTGCAATGCTACACTCTATACTGACCAAAATAAAGACTATATTGACTTTACAAGTGGTATTGGGGTGGTTTCATGTGGACATGGCAACGAAAGAATTGCTCATACACTTTATAAGCAATCACAAAACATGATCCATATCTCAAACCTATTCTTAATAGAGCCCCAAGCAAAGCTTGCCCAAAAGATTGCACAGCTTAGTGGCTATGATATGGCAATGTTTTTTGCAAATAGTGGAGCTGAAGCTAATGAGGCAGCTATTAAGATTGCTAGAAAATATGGTGAGGTAAAATTTGATAGTAAAAAATATAAAGTAATTACCCTAGAGCATTCATTTCATGGAAGAACCATAACAACGGTAAAAGCTACTGGACAAAAAGATATGCATAAAAGTCACTTTTCTCCATATCCAGATGGATTTTCATACAATGCCCAACTAGAAGATATATATAATAGCATTGATAATGAAACTGTTGCTGTGATGTTAGAGCTTGTTCAAGGGGAAGGTGGTGTGCAGCCGTTTCCAAAAGAGGAAATTCAAAAACTCAGTAAGTATCTCAAACAAAACAATATACTGTTAATAGTTGATGAAGTACAAACAGGTGCATTTCGAACAGGTGAGTTTTTAGCTTCAAACCTTTATGAGATAGAACCAGATATTATCACACTAGCAAAAGGGGTAGGAGCGGGAGTTCCTATAGGTGTAGCGATGACAAAACATAAAGATATTTTTGAACCAGGAGATCATGGAAGCACCTTTGGTGGAAACTATTTAAGCACAGCTGCAGCACTTGAGGCTTGTAATATATTAGACGAGCTTAAAAATAGTGGTCAACTTGATGAAACAATGATCTTTTTTGAAGCAAAGCTCAAAGAGATATATGAAAAGTATACTAATTTGTTTACTGAGATGGTAGGTCTGGGTCTCATGAGAGGGTTGCGTGTAAAAAATAGTGAGACTCAATCAAGCATTATTAAAAATAGTTTCGATAATGGTGTACTTGTACTCAAAGCTGGGAAAAATACTATTCGATTTTTACCCCCTCTTACTATTAGCAAAGAGGAGATCACCCTTGGATTTGAAAGGCTGGATAATGCACTACAAAAGCTTTAAGAGAAATAATAGGATTGCACTGTTTTTAACTCTTATCTCAACCCCTTTACTTTTAGCTCAAGAGCTCAAGGAAGAGGTGTTGTCCCAAACAAAGCAAGAGATTTTAAACTACTCTTATGAAAAATCTCTACAAGATGCTCAAAAGTTAAAAAAAGATTGGATCAATCCTTTTAGCTACAAATATATCTATAATGATGGGGAAGACTATACTACCAAAAGATCCACCATAGCGATCTCTCAGCCTATTTTTAAAAGTGGTGGGATCTACTATGCTATCAAATATGCAAATAGTACAGGCAGATACTCCAAAGCCTCTATTGATGTACAAAAAAAAGAACTAATAAAACAAACCGTTGAGTTGCTATTTGAGATCAAAAAAATAGATATATCAATAGAAAAACAAAAACTTTTGGTAAAAAATGGGAAACTGGATGTAACTAGAAAAAAAGAACAAGTCTTAAATGGACTTCTTGATACCTCATTTTTAGACAATGCGATTCTTGATACCAATACAAAACAAAATGCTCTTATAGACCTAGAGCATCAAAAAGAGATGCTTATCAATAATCTTAAAACTTTAAGTGATAAAAAATACTCTGAAGTTGAATTGCCAGTACTTACACTTATTGATGATGAAAGCTTTTTACAAAACAATATTTATGTGAAGCAGGCAAAAGAGGATATCACTAACTCTTATTGGATGAAAAATATGGTGGTATCTAATTATCTTCCAAGTGTAAATTTTACAGCTGATTATTCAAAATATCATGATCGTGATGGCAACTTGCAACTTCCCCAAGAAAGTACTACAAATGTAGGCTTTAATATCACTATCCCTATTGATATCCGTTTTAACAACTCTATTCAAAGCTCAAAAATAGAGTATTTGCAGAAAAAAGCAACCCTTGATGATCAAAAACGACAAGAGATGGCACTTTTTGAGAATGCACTTTCAAAAATCAAAAGTCTTGATGCAAAAATAACTATTGCAAAAGAGGATGTGGAGCTTTATGATTCACTTTTAACACAACTGCAAGAGCAATTAAGCGTTGGGATGAAAACTATTTCTGATGTGGAAACTATGGAAAACTCAAAAGAGATAAAAAAACTTGAAGTACAAAGTCTTAATATAGACAAACAGATTGAACTTTTAGAGATATATTCTCGTGTACACAATGGCTGATAAATATGAAGTTTAGTCAATATTTTGAAAACTGGCTCTATGGAGAAGATGGCTACTACTCAAACTATAAAAACATAGGAAAAGAGGGGGATTTTTTTACCGCGGTGAGTACGAGTAGCTTTTTTGGTGGTTCTATTGGGAAAAAGATCGTAGATACTATTCAAAGTGGTCACTTACAAAAAAACACAACTATTGTTGAGATAGGGGCACATCACGGATATCTTTTAGCAGATATTATTCAGTTTATCTACACTCTTCAACCAGAACTTCTCAAAACACTTAAGTTTGCTATAGTAGAGCGATATGAACATCTTCAAAAAGCCCAGAAAGAGTATTTTGAAAAATCATTTGGGGATGCTATAAAACTGCAACACTACAATGATATCAGTGAACTCAAACTTCAAAATGCTTTTATAGTAGCCAATGAGATATTTGATGCCTTTCCTTGTGAATTGGTATACACCAATGAAAAAGGGCAACTTCAATATGCCCGCGTGGAAGATCACACCATACAATTTGATGATCTTTATGATACCAACCTTATAGAACACTGCAAAAAATATCAAATCACCAAAGGGGAAGTAGCTGTTGGGTATGAAGAGTTTGCTAAAACTCTGGCAAACAATATAGAAAAATTTGAGTTTCTCTCTTTTGATTATGGGGAATTGTATCCTAGAAACGATTTTTCGTGTAGAGTGTATGAAAAGCACTCTGTGTATCCAATCTTTGAAGAGAATTTGCACTTAGAAAAGCTCTATGAAACTTCTGATATCACTTATGATGTTCATTTTGATCATCTTATTGAAAGCTTTGAAAATGCTGGGGTTGAAAAAATAGATTATTCAACTCAGTTAAAAGCTTTAGTAAATTTTGGTATTATTGAGCTTTTGGATATTTTGCAAAAAAATGTGGATGAGACCACCTATTTAAGAGAAGCCAATAAGGTGAAGACTCTCCTTAATCCAACAGGGATGGGGGATAGATTTAAGATGATTTATTTTAGGAAGTAATTATGAAATTAATAATTAACGGAGAAAACAAAAAGGTGTGTGATAACTCCACTTTACAACAGATCATAACGGAACTTCAAATTGAAGATAAAGTGATGGCATGTGCGGTAAATATGGAGATAGTCAAAAAAGAGAATTGGAAAGATTTTATCCCAAAAGAGGATGATAAAATAGAACTATTACAATTTGTTGGTGGAGGTTGAAAATGTCATCAGTAGAGTTAGCATCAGTATGTACCTATTGTGGAGTCGGTTGTGATATCACAGCAGTTGTTGAAGAGAATAAGATTCAAAAAATATTTGCAAAAGCAGATGGGTATGTAAGTAGAGGAAAACTTTGCATCAAAGGGAAACATGGTTACCACTTTACCACATCTGAAGAGAGGGTAAGAGATGTTAGAGTGAAAAAAACTTTTATTGAAAAAAACCTTGACTCTATGCCACAAGAACTAAAAGCGAGAGTAAATACTTTAAAAGAGCTAGATGATACTTGGTATACAGTACCCTATGATTTTGCTACATCGCTAAGTGCCTGGAAACTTTCACAAAACCAAGCAAAATATGGAAGACACTCTTTCCATGCAACAGGAGGAGCAAGAACCTCATGTGAGTCATCATACTCCCTTCAAAAGTTTGCAAGACAAACAATGGAATCCCCTAATATTGATTGTTGTGCGAGAATTTGTCACGCACCGTCACTTAGTGGTATGAAACCAACTATTGGTGAGGGGGCTGCTAGTAACCCATTTGATGATATTTACCAAACAGAGTTTATGATCGTTATGGGATCAAATACCACTGAAGCTCACCCTATCGTTGCAAATAGAATGATTGAAGCGGTAAAAGCAAAAACAGCCCAGATTGCCGTAATCGATGTAAGAAAGATCCAACTTGGAAAATATGCCCAAAGTGAGCTTGTGATACCTTATGAAGCAAACCTATTGGTTCTTAATATGATAGCGTATGTAATTCTTACTGAAGGACTAGAAAATAAAGAGTTTATAAAAAATAGAACAAACGATTTTGAAAGCTATAAAAAGAAGATTGTAAATGATGAGTATGCAAATCCAGAGTTTTTTAGAACACTCAAAGGGTATGAAGAGTTAGCTGATCTTATCCCTATAGTTGCTAGAAAATATGCTACTAGTAAATCGATGCTATTTT